>JANRJG010000026.1 GCA_033875315.1 Candidatus Methylacidiphilales bacterium | reverse complement strand
CGGTTTGGCACCTCGATGTCGGCTCATCGCATCCTGGGGCTGGAGAAGGTCCCAAGGGTCCGGCTGTTCGCCGGTTAAAGCGGTACGCGAGCTGGGTTCAGAACGTCGTGAGACAGTTCGGTCCTCTATCCTCTGTGGGCGCAGGAAACTTGACGGATTCACTCCTTAGTACGAGAGGACCGGGAGTGACGAACCTCTGGTGTTCCAGTTATCGTGTCAACGGTACCGCTGGGTAGCTACGTTCGGAAAGGATAAGCGCTGAAAGCATCTAAGCGCCAAGCCTATCCAAAGATGAGGTTTCCCTATCAGGGTCCTGGCAGACTACCAGGTTGATAGGACACAAGTGTAAGCACAGCAATGTGTTCAGCTCAGTGTTACTAATTACCCGACCGGCTTGATCTTATGATTTTAAGCGCAACCCCGTTGGCTTGCCAACGGGACCGGCTTAGAATCAGGATCTCAGTTTCGGAAGAACTACGCATAGTTTTCAAAGAATCCCCCTTCGCTCTCCGGAGCGGAGGACCGGCACGGCAATCCCGCGCCGTCGGTTCTTTGGCAGACAAGAATAAGCAATGGTGAACGTCGCCAGAGCATCTGGAGGAAGCAGCAATGGCTGCCATCCGTCAGGACTCTGGTGACCTTAGAGGCGCGGCCCCACCCGGTCCCATCCCGAACCCGGAAGTGAAACGCGCCATCGCCGATGGTAGTGAGGCGCTAGGCCTCGTGAGAGTAGGTCGTTGCCAGTATCTATGGCCCCGCGAACCGCAAGGTTCGCGGGGTCTTTTTTTTGCCCAAATCCACTACGGGATTGCCCGCCGTGGGCAAAAACCTTAAGTTCGGACTTGTGCCCGTAGTTTACAAACTCAGGGACCTCAAAACCGGAACCCCCTATCTGGTGCTCCCCGGGGTGGTCACGATTGGGCGTCATGAGGATGCCAACATCAAGCTGGATGACGAGTCGATCAGCCGTCGCCACGCCCAGATCCACAACAGTGATGCCGGGATGTATTTGATCGATGTGGGATCGAGCAACGGCACCTACATCGGAGCGGACAAGGTGTCCCAGGCGGTGCCCATAGGCGTAGGTTCGGAGATCCGTTTTGGCAATCGCACATTCCGGGTGGACCCGGAGCTGGCGCATCCCTCGGCTGAAGAAGAGACCGTGCCCCAGCCCCAGATCAGCTGGGATAATCTCCAGCGGCGCACCGACCGCATCCCTTCGCGCGACTCCAAGACACCGCCACCGAAGGCTTCCGTCACCCGGACTGAAACGACCGACTCTGGAAGGTTGGTCACGGTTCGCTCTGCTTCGTTCCCCGGTGGGGCCATGTTTCCCAAGGTGGTGACTCCGTCTGCTGCCGTTCCAATGCCGGAGCCTCCCGCCCCGGTGGTGCCGCGTTCTGGTGAGGGCGGACGGGTGCGTCAGCCGGGGGCCTTTGCCATGCAGGATCTGGTGAACCGGGTGCCATTTTGGTTTTGGGTTTTGCTCCTGGCCCTCGGCTTGGTTGTTGGGCTGGTGTTGGGATTGGTGGTGGCCCGGTTTTTCCTGGTTGCTTGATCCGGCAAAAAAGATTTGTCATCGGCGCCCAAGTGATATTGTCGGGCGCATGTACAAACTCGTCCTCATCCGCCACGGAGAAAGCACTTGGAACAAGGAAAACCGCTTCACCGGTTGGACCGATGTCGACTTGTCGGAAAAGGGGGTTTCCGAAGGACTGAAAGCCGGGCATCAATTGAAGAAAGACGGATATGTCTTCGACGTCGCCTACGTCTCTGTTCTCAAGCGTGCGATCAAGACGCTCAATTTGGTTCTGGAAGGCATGGACCTGCTTTGGATTCCGGTGCACAAGGAATGGCGGCTGAATGAGCGTCATTACGGCGCCCTCCAGGGCATGGACAAGTCCGAGACGGCGGCCAAACATGGGGAGGAACAGGTCAAGATCTGGCGCCGGGCCTATGATATCGCCCCACCTCCGCTGGAGAAAGCCGATGAACGCTGGCCGGGCCATGATCCCCGCTACAAGAATCTTGCCCCGTCGGATTTGCCCCTCACCGAGTGCCTCAAGGATACAGTGGCCCGTGTGCTCCCCCTCTGGGAACAGACCCTGGCCCCCGCCATCAAGAGTGGCAAGCGTGTGGTCATCGCCGCCCATGGCAACAGCCTCCGCGCCCTGGTCAAATACCTCGATGGTGTTTCCGACAAGGACATCCTCGAACTCAATATCCCGACCGGCATCCCGCTGGTTTACGAATTGGATGCGAACCTCAAGCCGATCCGTCATTACTACGTCGGTGATCCGGAGGAAATCGCCAAGGCCGCTGCTGCAGTGGCCGCCCAGGGCAAGGCCAAGTAGTTGGGTCCGGCAGGCCTGCATTGCCTCGGAGGCTGACCGGGGGTATGACTCATTCATGAAGCCCGAGGCAGCGCTGGATTTTCTGGAGACCCTGGCCCTGGCCGCAGGCGAGGTCATCCTGCCTTATTTTCAACAGCCCGGTCTGGTGGTGGATGCCAAGTCCGATGCCACGCCAGTAACCCAGGCCGACCGGCGGGCAGAAGAAGTGATGCGCGACTTGATCGCCAAGCACCATCCCTCACATGGCATCATCGGCGAGGAGTTTGGAAATGAGGCCGAGGATGCGGAATTTGTCTGGGTGTTGGATCCCATCGATGGCACCAAGTCCTTCGTGGCCGGGATTCCATTGTTCGGGGTGCTGATCGGTTTGCTTCATGGTGGAAAGCCGGTGGCCGGGTGTATCCACCAGCCGGTCCTGCGGGAGATGTGCCTGGGGAATGCTGAGCAGACCACGCTCAATGGCCGGTCGGTTCGGGTCCGGGAATGTTCCGGACTGGACCAAGCCCTCGTCCTGTCCACTTGCCCGGGCTCCCCCGAGCAATTTCCCAACGCCTCGGGATTCGACCGGATACGATCAAAGGCCCGTCTGGTGCGGACTTGGGGCGATTGCTACGGGTATCTGATGGTCGCCTCCGGGCGGGCGGATCTGATGATGGACCCGGTGCTGAATCCTTGGGATTTGTTGCCCCTCATCCCGATCATTCATGGCGCCGGTGGGATTCTAACTGCTTGGAGCGGTGGTGATGCGTTGGCGGAGGGCAGTGCGCTGGCCGGGTCCCGGGCGGTGCATGCTGCTGCCCTGAAGTGCCTGGAGGCTGGCCAAGCTGGATGATTCACCCTCTTGGCTTGGTCATATTCCCATAAGACTTGTCATACCGAATCATGTTTGGATCGGTGACCAAGTGCCTTACGGGAGGGCGAAGCTCCCGCTGAGCCGCTCTGGGATGAAAGACCTCAAACCGGCTCGGCGGCCCACCTCAACCGGATCGCCCTCCCGCTGATCCAGTCGCTCAGCCAGAAACTTTGGCACAGCGCTCATCATATCTCACTCCACTTTACGGTATGAGATTAACGGCCTAAGATCAGACCATGCGCCTGACACGCTATCCTGGCCTCATCACAGCCGCCTTGGTGGTTTTCACCACTTCCTTGCAGGGCCAACCGGTCATCACGGCCCTTTCTCCCAAAGCGCTGGTGGTGGAGGCGGGTTCGGTGAACGGTCGGGCCATCCTGCGCGGCAGCAGCCTCCAGACCATGCGCGAGGTCAGGGCGGTCGTCGGAGGGAAGACCAGCGATTACATTTTGGCCCGTCCGCTGGAATTGCCGGACGGTAGCCGTGAGTTGCGTTTGTTGGTGCGGCCGGATGCGCCTCCCGCGGTGTATCGTCTTGTGGCGTTGGGTGAAGGTTGGAGCCTGCCTGTGCCCGGCACGGTTGAAGTCGTACCGGTGGGAGACCGCCGGGCCCAAATGTCGGGAGGCGAACAGGATTTGCGCGAAGCGGCCCGTCGATCCACCTCAGGCACCCTGGTGGTTGACCGGGCCACCGTTCCACTCGTCACCGGCACCTACCCCAGCCCGCTGGTGTTGGCACCTGAATCACGCACCCGCACCGTTCGTCTGGCGGGCAAAAACCTCGATCGCGTGACCGATGTGCGCATCCGCCGGGAGACCGAAGAACCCCGCTACCGCCAGAACCAAGGCAAGCTGCCCTTTGTCTGCCGGGACGGATTCCTCGATCTATCGCTTGTCACTGGGGCCCGGACGCCCGTCGGCACCCGCTATGCCCTTGACCTGATGGTGGAAAAATTCCGCGCCCACACGCTGGTGCTGGAAGTCGGTGTGCCTCCCCCGCCGGCGGCGGCTACCCCGGAGAGCGCCGTCAAAGCGGCCGAGGGCCCGAGGGTCATCGAACTGCCTCCGATGCCGCCGGCCGATGCGTCCGGTAGTCCAGAGGCCGGCAATCCGGGAACCAGCGCAACGGAATCCACCGGGGCAGAAGCTCAAAGTTCCAGTTCGCGGTAAGTGGAAACCAAGGGGGCCAGGATGCGGAGCACCTGCATCACCACCAGGACCACCGCGATGAAATAACAGAACAAAGGCGTGGCCGCGGCCAGGCGGTCGAAACTTTGTTCCGACTGGAACTCGCATTGCTCGGCCGTTTGACGCAAGGCTTCTGTGAGGGTCCCGCTGGTTTCGCCCGCCTGCAGCGTGGCCAGATCCCGGGCGTCCGCCACCCGGGCATCACGCAGGATTTCCACCACGGTCCGGCCCTCCAGGATCAGGGGAGCCCGCCGGCCCAGTTCGCTGGAAACAACCGAGTTGCCGCAGGCTGTGGCGGCCTGGGCCAATGCTGTTTCCAGCCGGACGCCCGCTTCCATCAGGCCCGCCAGGAGGCGGGACCAGCGAGCCAGGGCGGCCCGGCGCAGGGCGGGGCCGGCCACCGGCAAAACGGCCAATATCCGGTCGGCTCCCGAGGAGAAGCATTCCGGGCGTTGGCGCCAAAAAAATAGGGCATAGAACGCGGCGGCGGCGAGGTAGAAGGGGGCCAGTACCAGGAGGGCCCCGGCCAGGGCTTTTAATGGACCTTCTTGATAGGCGATGCCCAGTGCCGGGATGACCGCGGCGGCATGCAGCAGCACGATGGGATAGACCAGTGCGGTGGCCAAGCGGGAGAGGCGTCGCTCCAGCCGTGCGCTTTCCCCGGCCAGAATCTCCAAACTTTCCCCGAGCCGACCCGAGGCTTCCCCGGCCTCCACCAGGGCCAGGCCCCCGGGCCCCATCGCGGATGGCGTGCGGGCGAGTGCTGCGGAAAGGGGGCGTCCTTCTTCGAGGGCGGTCAGCCAAGTTGTGGCCAGGCGGCGGAGCTTGTTGGGCAGATCCGGGATCAGGCTTTCCAATCCTTTGGTCAAGGGCAGGCCGGTCCGGGCGAAGCGTCCCATTTCGCGCAAGAGATCCGCCTCCTTCATCCTTCTATCCTGCCTCCTGTATCCTTCCCAGTGCCAGCATGGATTCATATATTAATTACTGCAAAACAGATAAAAAAGTGGATTTATTACGATTTTTTGCATAAAAAGTGTGCTGATGCGTTTTCAGCCAAACCGCGATTACATCAGTGATGACGTCGTCCAGACACCTCTGGAGATGGCGGGGCGGCTGGTGCGCCACTTTGCCCCGAAAGGCCGGATCTTGGAGCCCTGCTGCGGGCAGGGAAACTTTTTGCACCATTTGCCGGGGGCGATGTCGTGCGAAATCCAGCGTGGGGAAGATTTTTTTGATTGGGATGAGAAGGTGGATTGGATCATCACCAACCCCCCTTGGAGCCAGATCCGTCCGTTTTTGTGCCATGCCATGGAAGTGGCCGATGAGGTGGTTTTTCTCATGACCGTCAACCATGTTTGGACCAAGGCCCGGCTGCGGGATATCCGTGAACAGGGATTCGGACTCCGGGAAATAGTTTTGGTCGAAATGCCGCCGGAATTCCCGCAGTCGGGGTTCCAACTCGGGGCGATTCATGTCTCCAGGGGTTGGAGAGGCCCGGTCGCCCTGACGGATCTGATCCGGGAAGCCGCTCCGCTGCGTTTGCGCAAGCGGCCGGGTGCGCCGGTTCTGGCCGCGGCCTGAGTTTCCAAAAGGCTCTTGTATCCCTCCGGGATTGGGCGAGTTTGACCGCCCATGGATCGTCTGGTCTTCCTCCTTCCGCTGTTTTCGGCCTTGGCCTATGCCGTGGCCGCGCTCTGCATCAAGCGGGCGGTGGACCTGGGCATGGGGCCGTGGCGGATGGCCTTCTTCAGCAATCTGGCGGTCTGGTTGGTTTTCCTGACCTCGCTCTTTTGGTATGATCCCTCATGGAAATTGGATCCTTGGTGGGCACCGGTGGCAGCCGGGCTGCTTTTCTTCACCGGCCAGTTGTTCACCATGATGGCCTTGGTGCGCGGGGATGTCTCGGTGGCCACGCCCGTGCTCGGGTCGAAGGTCATCCTGGTGGCGTTGTTCCTGGAGTTGCTGACCGACCAGGAACCCGGTTGGCGGATCTGGGTGGCCGCGGCGCTGACCGTCGGAGGCATCGTGCTCCTGCAGGGTGGGGGATTGCCCCATGACCGCGGGCGGGTGTGGCGCACAGTGCTCTACGCGGGGGCCAGCGCCGCCTCCTTTTCCTTGGCTGATATTGTGGTGCAGATGTGGACACGGACCATCGGGTTCGGGCTCTTCGTGGCCGTCTCCACCTCGGTCAATCTCCTGGCGTCCTTCGCGCTTTTCCCCTTTTTCCGCGCTCCTCTTTTTGACATGCCCCGGGGTGCGGCCCGGTTTGTTTACGGGGGGGTGTTCATCCTGGGATTGCAGGCCTTTGCCCTGTTCTTCGCCATCGGGGTCTACGGCAAAGTGGCCGAGTCCAACATCATTTACAGCTCGCGCGGGATGTGGAGCGTGGTCCTGGTTTGGTGCGTGGGCCATTGGTTCGGCAACACCGAACACACCTCCGGGGGAGGGGTGATGACCCGCCGGCTCGGCGGCTCGCTGCTCATCCTTTCGGCGATTGTGCTGACTGTGCTGTGAGGGGAGGGCTCACCCCTGTTTATCGAGGGCCAACAGGATCAGCATGGCCGGCAGATAGGCCAGGGAGGTGAAAAACAGGGTGCGGGCCGTGGCCTTCCCGGGTCGCAGGGCCATGTGCAGGGCGGCCGCGGCATAGGCGCTGGTGAAGAGCAGTCCCACCACCAATCCAGCGACGCCTCCCTGGCCCAGCCACCAGGGGGCCGCCGCCACCGGCAATAACAACAATCCGTAAAGCGCACTCTTGATCCCGGTACTCCGTCCGGTTTCGTCGTCCAGTGTCAGCATCCGGAAACCGCCGCGCGCGTAGTCCTCGCGGTAGAGCCAGGCTATGGCGAGGAAATGAGGCATCTGCCAGAGGAAGAGCAGGCCGAAGAGGACGACGGCCCCGGCATCGATGCGACCGGTAGCGCCGGTCCAACCGATCACCGGGGGCAGGGCCCCGGGGACGGCACCAATCAGGGTGTTGAGGGCGGAAAGTTTTTTGGCCGGGGTGTAAAGGAAGAGGTAGGCGGCCAGGGTCAGTGCGGCCAGCAGGGCGGAAAGGGGATTGACCAGAAGAAAAAGCCAGGAGAGGCCGAAGCCCGACAATAATACCCCCATCAAGAGGGCATCCTGTTCGCCGATGCGTCCCGCGGGCAGGGGACGGTCCTGGGTCCGTCGCATGCGGGAATCGGCTTTGATTTCCAGCAGCTGGTTGAGCGCGGCGGCTCCGGCGGCCACCAAACCTGTGCCCCAAAGGACATGCAGGCCGGCCACCCAGCCGACATCATCGCGCTTGCCCAGGTAGAATCCCGCCACGGTGGTGGCAAGCACCAACAGGGTCAGCCGGAGTTTGACCAGCACCGAGAAGTCGCCCATCCAACGGCGGAGGCCCTTGATGGAGGGAGAGGGCTGGGCATCCACTTGCGGCATGGCTGAGAAAATGCCCGCTCCAAGGGGGGGTGACAAGAGGCGAATCCGGCAGTATGGACACCTGCCGGTTCATTTTGCACTGTTCGATCAGGATCGTATCATACATGGTTAGTCCGAGGAGGGTGCATTGAAAAGAACGACATTCTGGCCTGTTTTGGCAATGATCGGTATGGTGTTGGCCCAGACGGGCCATTCCGCTCCCGTGGGCGACCTGCCCATGCCCGACCTCTTGGTGCTCACCCCAGGTGCCGCACTCCCCGCCGGGGTGGAGGGACCTGAGATCCGTTGTTTGATCGTCGAAGAAACCGCCACCAGTGTGCGGGTCGATCTTTCGTCCTTCCGCGGAATCCGCCAAGTGGTCGAGGTTCCCCGCGCCTCGGTGCAACGCCTCGAGCGTGGAGATCCCAGCCTCCGGCCCTGGTTCGAGATTTCCAAGTCGCTTGCCTGGCCGCCTCATTCTCGCCGGGCCTCCTTTTACGAGGGACCGGTCCGGCTGCTCAAGGACTTCCTCGATCGCTACCCGCAATCCCCGAACCAGGCCGAGGCCGATCGCGAATGGCGTCGTTGGTCCGGGGAAGGGGAGCGGGTCCGGCAGGGGCATTTCCGGGTGCGCGAGCGCTGGTTCCAGCCCTCGGAATTGGACGAAACGGACCGGCGTGCCTGGGCGCTCTGGCAGACGCTGCCCGAGGATCAGGTGCCGCCGGTCCCCGAAGATTGGACCAAGATCGCCTCAGATTTGGCCGGGCAACGTTCCAGCCGATTCTATCCCGCGATCGTGGAAGATTTCCGAAGAGCGTTGGGCCAACGAAGGCTCCAGTTTCCCGAGGTGTTCAAGGATGTGAAAATCGATGAAGCCGTTGGCGGACAGAACCTGGGCCCGCTATGGCAGGTTTGGAATGATCTCAACAGATGGGAGGGGGCCCAGGAGGGACAGTTGCCCGGGCGCGACGGATTCTTGAACGACCTGCAAAAGGGAAGGGGTTTGTGGCCTGAATTGCGCTGGATCGATACGCTGCTGGAGGCGACGCTGAGCCGGGTCCGGAGTGAAGTCGAAAAGTCCCAGGTCGACGGGCGATTGGAGGAAGGGACAGCTTTGCTGCAAAACTGGGCCAAGGCCCTGGATATTTTGCAAAAGGGCGACGGGCAAAGAAAGTGGACCGATTGGTTTGCCGCCGCATTGCAGCAGCTTCAGACGGCCCAAACCCTGGTTTCGGTCGAGGCGATGGTCAAGGCCGGGGATTGGAGCGGAGTGGAGTCCGCGTTGCAGAGCCTATTGGCCAGACCGGAAGCGGCCCAAATGCCGGTCTATCCTCGGTTGTTGGAAATTCGCAAGCTGCTGGCGGAATACCAGGCTGGACGTGCCACCGCCGAACTGACCGCTTGGATCCGGGAAAAGAAGTATGACATCTTGCTGGAGGCATGCGGCGATCGTCGTCGCAAAATGGAAACGAATCCCGGCGAGTGGGAGTCCGCCCGGCAACAGCAGGCGGATTTGTTGGTGGAAGCGGCGGGCCAGACCCTGCATGAAAAACGCCTGTGGACCGCTTGGAAACTGGTCATGGAGGCCTGGCGCACCCAGCCCGGCAATCTGAAGGCGCAAATGGCCGTGACCCTGGGCGCGGCCGGGGCGTTCCTGCTGCTCTTGTTGGCGGCGGTACCCGTTTTGTTGCTGTATGCGTGGTTAAGTAATCGCATCGACATGGGGTTCTTCCGGCATCGCCTACAAATCGCCCGGCAGGAAGAGGAGCGCCAGCAGCGGAAATTGCGCGAAATGGGCCAGAAGCAGGATCCCCAACCCTGAGGGGGGGGGTCCGGAAAACTGGGACCGCCATCTGGCGCCGACCAAGTTCCAGAAGTGTTAATGGGGTCAGCAGTTGAGTTAATGGCAAACGGAGCCGCTTGCTTGCTTGTTCCGGCGGTGATGCGTCACTGTTGCAATCAGGTCGCAATTGCCGGAGGGGATTATTTCAGTCTGATGTTGACAATTCATTCATCGGCTGACATTTCCATGCAGGCTTCTCGCAGTTTTTCTTTCTGTCTGGGGTCTGTCGGTCCGGGGTTCCGGTGCCGCAGACCGAACCGGGATAAGCGGACGGCGCGGATCCCCCGACACAACACCGCAACACGATGGCAAACATTTTTCCCAAGTGGACGATCTGGCTCCCGGTCAAATTGATCGTGGCTGTGGCCTGCTTGGGCAGCGCCACCGTGGCCGGGGTGGCCTACTACTTCACCCCGAAATACACCCGCGTGGGTTACCAACCCAAGCAGCCGGTCGAATTTTCCCACGCCATCCACGTCAATCAGCTCGGCATGGACTGCCGCTTCTGCCACAACGCCGTCGAAGTGTCGGAACATTCCAACGTTCCCAACACCCAGACCTGCATGGGCTGCCACAGTGCGGTCAAGGTCAACAGTCCGAAACTCGCCCCGGTCCGTGAAAGTTGGGAAAAGGGCACGCCCATCCCCTGGGTTCGGATCCACAAGGCCCCGGATTACGTCTATTTCAACCACTCGGCCCACGTGAACAGTGGCGTCAGCTGTGCCAGTTGCCACGGCCAGGTCAACCGCATGGACGTTGTCTGGCAGGACCAGCCCCAGAGCATGGGCTGGTGCCTCGAGTGCCACCGCCACCCTGAACGCCATGTCCGGCCGAAGGAGCAGGTTTACAACCTCGATTGGAAGGCTGAAAGCCCCAGCGCCCAGGTCGAAATGGGACGCAAATTTGTCAAGGAATGGAACATCAACCCGCCAGAAACCTGCGCCGCCTGCCACCGATGAAACGCGTTCTCCAGCATCCCCCCGCAAGCGAGACTGGCCGGACCTACTGGCGCAGTCTCGATGAGTATTCCCAGACCCCGGAATTCCAGGACTGGCTGGGCCGTGAGTTTCCCGCCGGGGCCTCCGAGTTTTGGGGCGATGGCGTTTCCCGCCGGGGCTTCCTCCGCCTCATGGGTGCCTCCATGGCCCTCGCCGGTCTGGGCATGAGCGGCTGCCGCCGACCCGAATCCCACCTGCTCACGCACACCAAAACCCCGGAATGGTCCATTCCCGGCAAAACGCTCAACTACGCCACCTGTATGCCGCGGCGTCGCGGCGGCGCACCCTTGCTCGTCACTTCTTACCAAGGCCGTCCGGTCAAGATCGAGGGCAACCCCTCCCACCCCGCTGTCCAAGGCAAGAGCGACCTCCGTTCCCAGGCTTCGGTGCTCGACCTCTATGACCCCGAGCGCGCCAAACGCTTCACCCATGAGGGCAAGACCAGCGATCGCGCAGCCTTTCTGGCAGCGGTCGATGAGGCCTTGAGCAAAGCCGGTGACGGTGCCGGATTGGCCGTCCTCTCCGAATCTTGGGGCTCACCGACCACGGACCGTCTCGCCGCGGACCTGCGCAAAAAATACCCGCAATTGACTTGGTGCACCTACGAGCCTTTGGACCATGGCACGGCCCGCGAAGCCGTCCGGTTGGCCTTCGGCCCGGGCAAAACCCTCCGTCTCAACACCGCCAAGGCCCGCGTCATCCTCACCTTGGATGCGGACATCCTCGGTTCCCAGGACGGTGACCTCCAATCGGTTCGCGGCTTTGCCGATGGCCGCAAGCTGGCCGATGCCTCCACTCCCATGAACCGCCTCTACGCGGTTGAAGGACGATTCACCACCACAGGCTCCTGTGCCGACCACCGACTGCGGGTTGCCGCTTCCCACGTTCCCGCGGTGGCCATTGCTCTGCTCCGCTCTCTCACGGGGTCGGGTGCCGCCATCCAACTCCCCGCCGGGATCGACCCCGCATGGATCCGAGAAGCGGCAGCCGACCTCAAGGCCGCCGGCTCTTCCGCACTCGTTGTGGCCGGTTCGGGCCAATCCGTGGCTGTTCACCTTGCCGCTGCGGCCATCAACCAAGCCCTCGGTGCCCTCGGTTCCACCGTGGAAGTCATTTCCGCTCCCACGCCTGAATCCACCCCATTGGCCGACCTCACCGCCAAGATTCGCTCGTCGCAGATCCAGACCCTTTTCATCCTTGGCAGCAACCCGGTCTACAACGCCCCCGCCGATCTCGCTTGGGGAGAATGGCTCCGTTCGGTGCCGACGGTTTTCCGCCTGGGCTCGCACGAAGACGAGACCGGCGCGTTGTCGACTTGGACCGCCCCTTTGGCGCATTACCTCGAGACCTGGGGCGATGCCCTCCTGGAAGATGGTTCCTACGGCTGCGTCCAACCCCTGATTTTGCCGCTATTCAACGGTATTTCCGCAGCCCAACTTCTGGCCCGCATGCTCGGCCTGTCCGCCCCCGCGGGTAAAGACCTCTTCGAGGGACCGGACTTGGTCCAGGAGACCTTCCGAGCCCGGGTCGGGGCCGCCGCCTCTGACGCCGCCTGGCTCAAATTTGTCCGCGATGGATTTTGGGCCGGCTCCGCCACCACTGCAGATGCCGCCGCTCGGGTCGCCCCCGCCGCCCTCGCTCTCCTCGACCAACCCATTGCCTTGCCTGAACTTTCCGCCTCCTCGCTTGAGATCGTCTTTGTCGGGGACACCAGCGTCGATGATGGGCGCCATGCCAACAACGGCTGGTTGCAGGAACTCCCCGACCCCATCACCAAGGTCACCTGGGACAACGCCGCCCTCGTCAGCCCGAAAACCGCCAAGGAACTCGGTCTTTATGCCAAAACCGAGAACGGGATCGAGACCACCGACATTGTCCGCATCACCGTCAATGGGCGGACCGTCGAAGCCCCGATCCTTGTCCAACCCGGCCACGCCGATCATTCCTTCACCCTGGTGTTGGGTTACGGACGGACCGCGGCAGGCAAAGTCGGTAATGGCGTCGGCTACAATGCCTACAGCGTCCGCACCTCCTCCAGCCCGTCCATCGCCACCGGTGCCACCGTGGAAAAGACCGGCAAGCGCTTCAAGTTCGCCATCACCCAGGAACACTGGAGCATGGAGGGGCGCGACATCGTACGCGAGGCCCCCTTGGAACACTACAAGGCTCACCCCGACTTCGCCTTCTCCCAGGGCTTGGAAAGCCATGCCAAGCCGACGGACCAAAGCTTCTACAAATCGCCGCCCTTCGATTACGAAAAGTTCCACCAATGGGGCATGGTCATCGACCTCACTTCCTGCACCGGTTGCAACACCTGCGTCATCGCCTGTCAGGCCGAAAACAACATCCCCATCGTCGGCAAAGACCAAGTGGCCAAGGGTCGTGAGATGCACTGGATTCGCATCGACCGCTACTTCTCCGGCGCCTCCAAGTTCAAGACCGACAATGGCAAGGCCGAACTGCCGAACGACCCCGAGATGGTCATGCAGCCCGTCACCTGCATGCACTGCGAGAACGCTCCCTGCGAAACCGTCTGCCCGGTCAACGCCACGGTCCACAACGAGGAAGGCCTCAACGTCATGGCCTACAACCGGTGCATCGGCACCCGTTATTGTGCCAACAACTGTCCCTACAAGGTTCGCCGCTTCAACTTCTTCGATTACAACAAGCGCCAGATCGATTCGCTTTATCTCGGACCCCTCGGTCCGGCGGGCAAGCCCGAAACCATCAAGATGCAGAAGAATCCCAATGTCTCCGTCCGCATGCGCGGGGTCATCGAGAAATGCACCTTCTGCGTCCAACGACTCGAGGACGCCAAAATTGTCCACAAGGCCAAGTCCCGCAGCCAGGGCGAGTACGACCACCTCAAGCTCCCCACCGATTCGGTCAAAACCGCCTGCCAGCAGGCCTGTCCCGCCGATGCCATCATTTTCGGCGATCTCTCCGACCCGGCCAGCCGTGTCAGCAAACTCAAGAAGACCGACCGCAATTACAACCTGCTCGACTACCTCAACGTCCGCCCCCGCCTGAGCTATCTGGCCCGCGTGCGCAATCCCAATCCCAAGATGCCCGGGGCCGAACTCGTCGGCGCCGCGCTTCTGCAGGCCGGACACGGCGGGGGACACGAATCTTCCCACGGTGGAGAGCACCACGCCCCTGCGGAAGGCCACAGCCCCGCATCTCCTGAATCTCCGGTGCCTGCCGGCCAGGCCCACGGCCATGAAGGGAGTCATTGATCATGAGTGAAGCCGCCACATTCGGCCCGGCCAAGGGCAACGTCATGGAGCGCAAGCCCCTGGTCTGGAACAACCGTTCCATGTCCTGGATCACCGCCCACGTCTCGGGAATGCTTGAAAGCAAAACCCCCTTCTGGTGGTGGGTCCTCACCCTCCTCAGTGGTGCCGTGGCCGCACTTGTTCCCCTCGAGCTCATCTACCTTGTCTCCACCGGAGTTGGTGTCTGGGGGCTCAACAACCCGGTCTTCTGGGCTTGGGACATCACCAACTTCGTCTTCTGGATCGGGATCGGCCACGCCGGCACCCTGATTTCCGCCATCCTCTTCCTCACCCGGCAGAAGTGGCGCACGTCCATCAACCGCGCCGCCGAGGCCATGACCATCTTCGCCGTCATTTGCGCCGGCATTTTCCCGGCCTTCCACGTCGGACGGTTCTGGATGGCCTGGTTCCTCGCTCCCGTCCCCAACGCCAATGCCATCTGGCAGAACTTCAAAAGCCCGCTCCTCTGGGACGTTTTCGCAGTTTCCACCTACTTCACCGTCTCCCTCATCTTCTGGTATGTCGGCCTCATCCCCGACCTCGCCACCATCCGCGACCGGGCCAAAAACATCTGGCGCAAAACCATCTACGGCATCCTCGCCCTCGGCTGGCGAGGTTCCAACCGCCAGTGGCGCAACTACGAGAAGGCCTACCTCATCCTGGCCGGCATCTCCACGCCGCTCGTGCTCTCCGTCCACTCGGTCGTGTCCTTCGACTTTGCCACCTCCATCGTCCCCGGCTGGCACACCACCATCTTCCCTCCCTATTTCGTCGCTGGAGCCATCTTCGGGGGCTTTGCCATGGTCCTCACCCTCATGCTCCCCGCCCGCTGGATTTTCAACCTCCACGACCTGATCACGGTCAAGCACATCGACAACATGGCCAAGATCATCCTGCTAACCGGGACGATCGTGGGCTACGCCTACACCATGGAGTTCTTCATCGCCTGGTATTCCGGCAACCCCAACGAGGCCTGGGTCTTCCAGTTCAACCGCCTGGCCGACCCCTACCTCTTCAGCAAATGGTTCAATTCCGGCTACGCCCCCTACTGGTGGGCCTATTGGGCCATGTTCATCTGCAACGTCTTCATTCCCCAGCTTTTCTGGTTCAAGAAGATCCGCACCAACATGTGGGCCGTCTGGATCATCTGCTTCGTCGGACCCAACGTCGGCATGTGGTTCGAACGCTTCGTCATCATCGTGACCTCGATCCACCGCGACTTCCTGCCAGGCTCCTGGGGTTACTTCAGCCCGAGCATCAACGACATCCTACTGTTCATCGGCACCATCGGGCTTTTCTGTTTCCTCTTCCTTCTTTTCCTCCGCTTCCTGCCCGCCATCACCATGTTTGAGGTCAAGGCGGTCCTGCCTGAAGCCGACCCCCACTATCACGGGCCCCATGCCAAGAAAGAGCCCAAGCACTGATCCACGCCCATGAATGACATGAGCAAAACCCTCTTCGGTCTTGGCGCCCAGTTCGGCAGCGCCCGGGAATTATACGAAGCCGCCCAGAAAATCCGCGACGCCGGCTACAAGCGTTGGGACGTGCATTCCCCCTATCCCATCCACGGCATGGATGCCGCCATGGGTCTTCCCGGCTCCAAGGTTTCCCTCTTCTCCCTCATCGGCGGCGCCATCGGGTCCCTGACCGCGTTTACCCTCGTCTATTACACTTCCGCCATCGACTACCGCCTGGTCGTTCAGGGCAAGCCCCATTTCGCCTTCGAGCCGACCTTCCCGGTTTTCTTCGAGCTCACCATCCTCCTCACTGCCTTCTTCACCGTCGGTTCCATGCTGGTCCTCAACCTCATGCCCCGTTACCACCACCCGGTTTTCGAATGGGACCGTTTTGAAAAAGTCACCGATGACGGATTCTTCCTGGTCATCGAGGCTTCCGACCCTCTTTATTCCGAGGTCGAAACGGCCGATCTCCTCCGCAGCGTGGGCGGCGAACACATCACCCGGATCGAGGCCTGATCATGCGTTACTTCTTCTTCATCTTCCTCGTCCTGGTCATTACGGTCCTCGCCGTCTTCGGCTTCCGCGGTGCCAAGACGACCCGCACCCCGGTCGAAATCTTCAACGACATGGATCACCAGGCCAAATTCAAGAGCCAGACATCCTCGGCTTTCTTTGCCGACGGACGCGGTGATCGTCTGCCTGTGGCTGGCACCGTGCCTTTCAGCGTCAAGGTCGAGGACAGCTACCTCACCACCGGCCTTATTGAAGGTAACTATGGCGATGGCATTCCGGTTACGGTTGACGCCCGCCTCCTCGCCCGGGGACAGGAACGCTTCAACATCAATTGCAAGGTCTGTCACGGGGCCACCGGCGCGGGCAATGGCATCGTTGCCGAGTACGGTTTCGCCGGGATCGCCAACTACCACCAAGACCGCATCCGCCAGATGCCCGACGGACAGATCTACTACACCATCGTCCACGGCAAGGGATTGATGTACGGTCTTCCGCACATTGCGGTGGATGACCGCTGGGCCATCGTCGCCTACGTCCGCGCCTTGCAGCGCAGCCAGAACGCCCGCATCGACGATGTTCCGGAATCCGAACGGGAGCAGTTGAAATAACATGAGCGGCCCACACCACCTGACCGCGCCTGCGGAAGAACGATTCAACGTCACCAAGTTGGGGATCATCCCACTGGCCCTGCTCGTGGCCGGACTGGCCTGTCTGGCTGTCAGCGTACTTTGGGGGATCTTTGACACCCAGCGTTTCGCTTTTTCCTGGCTCATCGCCTTCATGTTCGTTTTCACCATCTGTGCGGGAACGCTCTTCTGGACCCTGCTCCACCACGCGCTCGATGCCGATTGGTCGGTCGTTGTCCGCCGGCTCCTTGAAACCATCGCCGGACTCTTCCGGCCCTGGCTGGCCATCCTCTTCCTCCCGGTCGTTTTTCTGGCCCCCCATCTCTACACTTGGTGGACCAAGGACCCCGCTGCCGACCACCTTCTCCATATCAAGTCGCCCATCCTCAACCACGGGTTCTTCTGGGGTTTCGCCGTTTTCACTTTCGTCTTTTTCGGATTCTTCTCCTGGTTGATGAAGCACTACTCCACCCGGCAGGATGTCGATGGCAGTCCCTGGCATTCCATCCGCATGCGCCAGTGGTCCTGTGCGGGCATCATCCTCTTCGCCCTCACCATCACCTTTGCCGGGATCATGTGGATCATGGCACTCGACTACCATTGGTTCTCCACCATGTGGGGCGTTTACATCTTTGCCGGCACCGCTGGCAGTTCCATGGCCACCCTCATCCTCGTCACCAACGGCCTCAAAATGGCCGGCTACCTCAAGGGCGTGGTCAGCCAGGAGCACAACCACATCATGGGCAAGCTCCTCCTCGCCTTCACCATCTTCTGGGCCTACATCGCTTTCAGCCAGTACATGCTCTACTACTACGCCAACATCCCGGAAGAGACCATTTTCTTCATGCACCGCAACGAGGGCACCTGGTACCACTACAGCATCTTCCTGGTTTTCGGGCGCTTCTTCTTCCCCTTCCTCATGCTCCTGACCCAGCCGGCCAAGAAGAACCCCCTGCGCATCTGCTTCATCGCCGCTTGGATTCTCGTCATGCACTTCCTTGACCTTTACTGGATGATCATGCCGCAATTCCAGGTCAACACGGACGCCGCCACCCGCGGGCCCGAGATCAAATTCCTCCTCGATCTCGTCACCGTTGTCGGGATGGTTCTGGTTCTCGTCTCCATCTTCCTGCGCCGTCTGCCCCGCAGTCCGCTCTTCCCGCTCCGCGACCCGCGACTCTACGAATCCGTCACTTTGGTCAACTAGGATGCCCGCTGTGAATCCGAATCCCCTCAATTCCACCGCTCAAACCTCCACCCGCCCTGCCGCATTGTCCGCCTTGGGCAAGGTCCGGCAGGTTGCGATCATCCTTCTCGCCATGCTGCTGGTGAGCGGCGTGGCTGTTCTGCTTGTCCGCACTTTCAACAAACCCCGGATCACCGCCTCCAAGGTCGTCGCCGACCGCTTGGCCAAGCTCAAGGCCAAACACGAAGCGGAGGACAAAGCGGTCGGTACCTATGGTTGGATCGACAAGAACGCCGGGTCGGTCCACCTCCCGGTCGCCAAGGCCATGGATCTCGTCCTGCCCGAACTCCAGGCCAAGACGGTCAAACGCAGCAACCTATCCCCCGTGGCCGCGACCCCGGTCTCTGCTCCTGCCGCGGCCGCACCGGCCACCACTCCACCCGCCGTACCCCCGGCCAAACCCAACTGACATGGCGTTTTTCTACGGACTCCTCATCGCTTCCATGGTTCTGCTCGGCGGCAGTGCCGTTTACGCGCTCTTCTGGGCGGCCGAGGACGGCCAGTTCCAGGACATGGAAGCCAGCTCCAAGGTCATTTTCGACCAAGGCGAGCCGGAAGGAGAAATCACCGACGTTTTTCCCGGTTTGGACCCCGCACGCCTCCGCGCCCACAACCATGTCCCCGCAACCCATTTAACGGGGACCACGAAATCATGAGCACCTCCTCACCCTTGCCAGACTTGAATGACGCCGCCGACCGCTCCGCGATCGACGCCAGTTGTCGTCTGCCAGTCCTGACCTTCTTTGCCACTGCGATCCTTTGGCTTCTCATCGGAACGATCTTCGCCCTGCTCGCCTCGGTCAAACTGCACAATCCACAATTCGTCACCGAACTGCCCCCCGGTGTGACCTGGGTCCTCAACCAACTCTACCCCGCTGTTCCGGCCAACATCGTGGATGCCCTCAACGGGTCACTCACCTTTGGACGCGTCCGTCCGGCCCACCTCAACACTGTGGCCTACGGTTGGGCCTCCACCGCCGCCATCGGTGTCGGTATCTGGCTCATGGCCCGTCTCTGCCGGGTTCAACTGCGCCATCCCGGGTTCGTCACCGCCGCCGGTGTGATTTGGAACCTTGGGGTCCTTCTGGGTACCGGTGCCATCCTCTTCGGTGAAAGCACCGGGGTGGAATGGCTGGAATATCCGCCCTACGCCACTTTCCTGCTCTTCATCGCCTATGCCATGATCTCGGTTTGGGCCGTCGACATGTTTGTCCACCGCCGCCCGGGCCATGTCTACGTTTCACAGTGGTACATCATGGCTGCGCTCTTCTGGTTCCCCTGGCTGTACGCCACCGCCAACATCCTCATCCACCATCAGGAAGTTCAGGGCTCGGCCTCCGCGATCATCAACTGGTGGTACGGTCACAATGCCCTCGGTCTCTGGTTCACCCCCATCGGCCTTGCCGCCGCCTACTACTTCATCCCCAAGGTCATCGGCCGGCCGGTCCACAGCTACTATCTTTCCGCCTTCGGCTTCTGGTCCCTCGCCCTCTTTTACAGCTGGAACGGCGGTCATCACCTCATCGGTGGACCACTGCCCGCCTGGGTCATCACCGCCTCCATCGTGGCCAGTGTCATGATGATCATCCCGGTGGTCGTCACCGCCATCAACCACCACATGACCATGCGGGGCAACTTCCACGTCCTCGAATACAGTCCGACCCTGCGCTTCGTCGTTTTCGGGGCCATGAGCTACACCCTCGCCAGCCTGCAGGGAAGTTCCATGGCCATCCGATCACTCAACACCGTGACCCACTTCACCGATTACACCATCGGCCACTCGCACCTCGGCCTCTACGCCTTCTTCACCATGATCATGTTCGGGTCGATCTATTACATCGTCCCCCGTTTGGTCGGTTCCGAATGGCGCTCCGCCACCCTCATCAAGATCCATTTCTGGAGCTGTGCCTACGGCATCGTCCTCATGGTTTTGGTCCTGACCGTGGGCGGTCTCATGCAGGGCCTGATGATGCGCGATGCCAGCATCGGCTTCGACAAAATCGTCGAGAACATCGCCGTCTACAAGGTCTTCCGCAGCGTCACCGGCGTCCTCCTCACCGTCGGCCATGTGGTCTTCGCCTTCCACTTCCTCCTCATGATCCTGGGGATGGGCCGTGCTGTCGGGGGACCGACCCTCTTCCGCCACCCCGCCAAACCCTGATGCCGATCCCCGCGCCATGAACCGTCTCCCCACCCTCTTCATCGGATTCTTCGCCACCTTCCTCACCGCTTGGCTCGGGCTGGTCATCATTCCCTATTTCCAATTCGGCCAGCTTGAACCCCAGGTCGACCCCGACACCGGCGACCAATTTCCCCCCGCGCCCACCGGCTTGGCCCTCCGCGGGGCCCAAGTCTATCGCGCCAGTGGCTGTATCTACTGCCACAGCCAACAGATCCGACCCGCCGACCTCCAGGACGGACACAACCGCGGCTGGGGCGCCCGCCGCACCGTTCCCCGCGACTACCTCTACGAAAAGCCCCCCCAACTCGGCACCATGCGCACCGGTCCCGACCTGACCAACGTCGGCGTCCGCCTCAACGACGCCGCCTGGCACCACGAACACCTCTACGCCCCCCAGAGCAAGGCCGCTTGGTCCATCATGGCGCCCTACAAGTACCTTTACACCGTGCGCAAAATCGAAGGCCAGCCCTCGCCCAAGGCCCTCAAGCTCCAGCCCCCCTATGCGCCCGCCGAAGGTTACGAGGTCGTGCCCACTCCCGATGCCGAGGCCCTCGTCGCCTACCTCCTCTCTCTCAACCGCAACTACGCGCTTCCTGAAGCGCCTGTCGAATAATGAGCGCGAACGAACACCCCCACGGCGAACAGGAACCGGTCGATCCCCGGCTGCCCGGGATCGACTACGACGAAACCACCAACGTCCAGCGCATCCATGAATCCATCCTGAGGGAGAAAGTTGATCCCGCCGAGGGCATGGAACCCATGCCCCTCTGGCTCATCGCCCTGATCCTCGTCGTCGTGCTCTTTGGCGGCTATTACCTCGGCCAATACAACGGGGGCTTCAGCGCCACCGGCTTTGATGAAAATGCAGGAACCGCAGTCGCCGGAGCCACCACGGGTGGAGCAGCCGGTGCCGCCAAAGTCGATGAAAACTCCCCCGAAGCCCTGGCCAAATTGGGCAAGCGCGTCTTCACCACCAATTGCGCCTCCTGCCACACCCCCACCGGCATGGGCGTCGCCGGTCAATACCCCCCGCTTGTCGCCTCACCCTACGTCCTGGAAAAACCCCACCGCCTCGTTTCCCTCGTCCTCCATGGTCTGCAGGGTGAAATCGTCGTCCTGGGCAACAAATACAACAACGCCATGCCCGCTTGGGAGAAGCAACTCAACGACAAACAAATGGCCGCCGTCCTGACCTACATCCGCAACGAATGGGGCAACAAGGCCGACCCGATCAAACCTGAACAGGTCGCCGCCGTTCGCAAGGAATGGGCCTCCCGCACCACCCCTTGGACCGCCCCCGAACTGGAAACCATTCCGGGCGATTTGCCCGCCGTTCCCTGACCATCCGGCCTTGCCCTTCACCCTCCCTTGGAAATCCGCACCAGAACCATTAGAATCAATTGCATCAAATGAGCAACAATCACGACAAACACGCTGATGACCATGGTCACCACGAGCTCGGTTTCTGGCAGAAGTACATCTTTTCCACCGACCACAAAGTCATCGGCATCCAATACGGCATCACCGCCCTCGTATTCCTCTTCTTCGGCTTCAGCCTCATGATGGCCATGCGCTGGTCCATCGCCCATCCCGGTGAGCCCATTCCCGTCTTCGGCTTCCTCATCAAGCTCCTTCTTGGCAGCGACAATGCCTCGGCCCAGTTCGCCAACAACATCATGACCGGCACGCTCTACAACAGCTTCGGCGCGATGCACGGAACCATCATGGTCTTCTTGGCCGTTGTGCCGCTGGCCTTCGGTGCCTATGGCAACTACGTCACCCCCCTCCAAGTCGGTGCCCCGGACATGGCCTTCCCCCGCCTCAACATGGTCAGCTACCACACCTACTGGCCCGGCGGACTCATCATGCTCATCAGCTTCTTCGTCCCCGGTGGCGCCGCCAAATCCGGTTGGACCTCCTATTCCCCGCTCGCGTCCATCGCCGATCACGGGCAGGGGATCTGGCACATCTTCAACGGACAGACCCTCTGGCTCCTCGGGATGGTCATGCTCATCACCTCCTCCCTCTTCGGCTCGGTCAACCTCATCGTCACCATCGTCCAGCTCCGCGTCAAAGGCCTCACCTGGTTCCGCCTGCCCTTTTTCACCTGGGCCCAGTTCATCACCGCCTTCCTGCTCCTCCTCGCCTTCCCGCCGCTCGAATCGGCCGGGATCATGCAGTTGATGGACCGCCTCGCCGGCACCAGCTTCTTCCTTCCCAGCGGCCTTTACGTCGGCGGCCAGGCCCTCGAAGTCAGCGGAGGCGGCAGCCCGTTGTTGTGGCAGCACCTTTTCTGGTTCCTGGCCCATCCCGAGGTTTACGTCCTCATCCTTCCCGCCGTCGGCATCGTGGCCGAAATCATCGCCTGCAACACCCGCAAGCCGCTTTGGGGCTACAAGTCCCTCGTCTTCGCCGCCCTCTTCCTGGGTTTCATTTCTTTCTCGGTCTGGGCCCACCACATGTACCTCACCGGGATGGGCACCAAGGTCTCCACCTTCTTCCAGCTCACCACCGTCATCATCTCGATTCCCTCGGTCATCATCCTGACCGCGCTCATGATCTCGCTCTGGGGTGGCTCCATCCGCTTCAACTCCGCCATGCTCTTCGCCACCGCCTTCCTCCCCATGTTCGGACTGGGCGGTCTCACCGGCATCCCGCTCGCCTTCAACGCCCTCGACCTCTATCTCCACGACACCTACTACGTCATCGGCCACTTCCATTACGTCGTCGCCCCGGGCACCATCTTCGCCCTCTTCGCCGGCATCTACCACTGGTATCCCAAATTCAGCGGGCGCATGATGAGTGAGTTCCTCGGCAAGCTCCACTTCTGGCCCTCCTTCGTCTGCATGAACCTCATCTTCCTCCCCATGTTCATCCAGGGCATGGCTGGCATGCATCGCCGTTGGTACGACGGCGGTGCATCTTACGAACTCTCCCAGGCCTTCATCCCGCTCTTCCAGCCCCTCATTCCCGTCTTCAATGCCTTCCTCGAGGCTTTTGGGAAGAATCCCATCGAAGGCATCCGCGCCATCGATCTCAACCTCGTCATGAGCTGGGGCGCCTGGCTTCTGGCCCTGGCCCAGGTTCCCTTCATCATCAATGTGCTCGGCGCCTGGATTTTCGGCCGCAAGGCTGGCGACAATCCCTGGGGCTGCACCACCCTGGAATGGGCCACCCCGACCCCGCCCCCCCACGGCAACTTCCTCAAGGAACCCGTTGTTTACCGCGGACCCTACGAATACAGCGTCCCCGGCGCCGACAAGGATTTCACACCGCAGGACGAACCCCCAAAATCCTGAGCCTGATTCCTCCCCCTTCTATCGCATCCTGAATCCCGAATCCCGAATCCTCTTTTCCCATTCTCACCATGGAAATTCCCTACACCGTCAAAAACCGTCCGGACACCGGCGTCTATAATGGCAAGCTGGGCATCTGGCTCTTCCTCGCCTCCGAGGTCATGCTCTTCGGCGGCCTCTTCGCCGCCTATGTCTTCCTCCGACTCGGCGCCCCCGAGGGCACTTGGCCCAACGGGCTGATGAACATCTGGGCCGGCTTTGGCAACAGCATCATCCTGCTCCTCTCCTCGGTCTTCGTCACCAAGACCTGGGCCTCGGTCAAACTCAACGACTTCTCCGGATTCAAGCGCAACCTTGCCATCACCATGCTCCTTTCGACCCTCTTCCTCGGAATCAAGGGCTACGAATACAACGAGAAGTTCCATCACTTCGGCGCCTTCATGAAAGACCCCGCCAGCCCCGTCGGCTGGTCCCTCCAGGTCACCGGCCATTTGCTGGAAAACCCTGACAAAGAGGACACCCAGCACCTCCTCCTCGCTGCCGATGCCTATCAGCCCTCCGATTGGGCTTCGGCCCCCAAACCGGACAATTACCACGAAATCAAAGAAAACCCCGCCCTCCGATTCGCCCACCCCGGCATCGAGATCACCGGAGAGGAACACCACGGCGAACCAGTCCTCAAGATCGCCAAGGACCAGATTTTCCGTTCCTCCACTTTTGTTCCCAAATACAACAGCTTTTTCGCCATATACTTCACCATGAGCGGCCTCCACGCCCTGCACATGATCGGCGGCCTGGTCATCTTCTTCTACTTCTGGACCTTCGGCAGCAAGATGTTCCATACCAACCGGGCCCAGTTCGCCAACCGCATCGAAGTCACCGGACTCTTCTGGCACTTCGTCGACCTGATCTGGTTTTTCCTGTTCCCGGTCATGTACTTGATGTAAGGAGATCGTATGTCCCACGACCACCCCCAGGACTCCCAAGGCGACGCGCTCACCCCGCAGGAAACCGAACAGATTCACGCCGAAGTCCGCAACTTCTGGCGCACCTTCTACGTCCTCACCGGCATGACCGTGGTCATGTTCGGCCTCTACTTCATCCCCATGCCCGCCGCCGCCACCGGCGCGCTCGTCCTTGGCATCACCGCCCTGAAGTCCGTCGTGGCCGCTTTCTTCTTCATGCACCTCATCGGCGCCCGGAAGTTCGTCCACCAGTTCCTCGTCTTCACCGCCGTCTTCGCCATCTTCCTCCTCGGCCTCTCCCTCCTCGCCTGGTGGGACCACACCCACATTCCTTTTTTCTGATGCGGTCCGCTTAAAACTTTATTTTTATAACTACCGACCCTTCTCAAAAATGTCCCTTCGTATCATCCACGTCTTCCTCATCGCCGCCGGGCTGCTGCTCTCCGTCGGGACAGGTTATTGGGCGCTCTCCCAGGGGGGAGGGGAGAAGTTGCCTTTCGCCATCGTTTCCCTCGTCGTGGCCCTCGCCACCCTCGTTTACGGGGTCTGGTTCGTCCGCCGCCAGTTCGGCCAGCTCAAATGAAACCTTCCCTCCGCTTGGCTCTTTCCCTCGGCCTCTTTTTGCTGCTCTCCTTGGCCGCCACCCCTGCCCACGCCTGTGCCATGTGCTTCGGCGCCAAGGGCGACCCTGTCAATGAAGCCATCGGCATGTCCATCTTCTTCATGATCGGTGTCATTGCCTTCGTTCTCCTGGCCATTGTCGGATTCTTCGCTTCCTTCCTCATCCATGCCGCCCGCCACCCTGTCGAAGATCCCCCCACCGGGACCGCTTGATTCCACCTGCCCCAACCCTCGCCATGAACTTCATCTGCAAACTCCTCGGTATCACCGAAAACGCTTCCGCCCACGGTCTGTTCATCGACCACATGCTCGAGGTTGTGCATTGGTTCATGCTCGCCCTCTTCATCGGCTGGTCCATCTTCCTCGTCTACTGCCTCTGGCGTTTCCATGCCTCCAACAATCCCAAGGCCTCCTACGCCGGCAACAAGTCGAAGTTTTCCACCCACGTAGAAATCGGCGTCGTCGCCATCGAGGCCATGTTGCTCATGGGCTTTGCCTTCCCCATCTGGGCCCAGCGTGTCGCGCGCGATCAATTCCCCGATGTGAAAACCGCCGTCCGGGTCCAAGCCGTGGCCGAGCAGTTTGGTTGGAACTTCCACTACCCCGGCCCCGACAACCAATTCGGCCGCCGCGCCCTCTCCCTGGTCAGTGCGGCCAACCCCGTCGGCCTGGATCCCGCCGATCCCGCCGGGCAGGACGACTTCGTCGCCAAAAATTCCATGGCCCTGCCGGTCAACCAACCCGCCATCGTCTACATCAGTTCCAAGGACGTCATCCACAATTACAACGTGAAGAACTTCCGCATCGGCCAGGACGCCATCCCCGGCATGCAGGTCCCCGTCTGGTTCACCCCGATCAAGGAAGGGTCCTACGAAATCGTATGCGCCCAGCTCTGCGGCTCCGGGCATGCCAACATGGTCGGCATCGTCGAGGTTCAGCCCGCGGCTGACTACCAATCCTGGCTCAAATCCAAGGCCCCCACCGTGGCTCCCGCCCCCGCCGCCCAGGCCTCTTTATCTTCTCCAGTCGCCCCCAAGGGTTGATACCCGGCAATCACCCGCTCTTACTTTTTCTTACCAGCATTCTCGTGCTCTCCCGATTCGAGAGAGAACGAGCACGAGCACGAGTAAGAGAACGATGGATAGCTGTCCTCCGCATCCACTTCGCGATCTTGTAAAGAGTGCTTAGGTTGTATCTTGTACCAAAATAAAATGACAGAGCGACAGAATAAACGGGAGGGCGAGGCTCCTGCCGAGCCGGTTTGATGTCTCTATTCCAAGGGCGGCTCAGCAGGAGCTTCTCCCTCCCATAAGGCACTTTTACGCCCACTCAATTCAATTTGGTATTAGATCATGACTTCGCCATCCACGCCGCCCTCCGGCCTCTGTCCTCCGGCCTCTGTCTTCCCGCAGCCTCCGTCTGCGGTCGGTTACTGGCTCCTCGCCGTCGCTGTCGCCATCTGGATCATGGTCGGCATTGGCGGCGTCACACGCCTCACCGGTTCCGGTCTTTCCATCACCGACTGGCGACCCCTCACCGGCGCCATTCCCCCGCTGAGCGACGCCGATTGGCAGTCTGAGTTTGCCAAATACATGGGCTCGCCCCAGCACCGTCTGGTCTTCCCTGACATGACGGTGGAAGAATTCAAGGGGATTTACTGGTGGGAATGGATCCACCGTTTTTGGGGCCGGATGATCGGGGTCGTCTTCGCCCTGCCCCTGCTGGTTTTCTGGGTCAGGGGGATGATCCCGCCCACCTGGCGCGGACGCCTGCTTCTCATCTTTCTCCTCGGCGGCCTGCAAGGGGCCCTCGGATGGTTCATGGTGGCCAGCGGTCTGGTCGACCGTCCCAGTGTCAGCCCCTACCGTCTGGCCGCCCACCTTGGCCTGGCCGTCATCCTATTCGCCTGGGTCCTCTGGCTGGCTCTCGTCATCCTTTGTCGGCAGGAGGCGACCACGCGGGAAAGGGGGGCGGGAGCACCGCGTGAGTGGCACGTTGCCGCAATGCGGCTCACACTGCCGGGCACGCCGGCCTTGTTCTTCCTCCTGCTGCTGCTCGTCCAGATCATCTATGGGGGCTTCATGGCCGGGACCAAGGCCGCCATGGCCCATCCCACCTTCCCGGATCTTTCTGGAAGTGGCTTTCCGCCTGCAGCGACTTGGACCCAACCCGGCTGGCGGAATTTTTTTGAGAACACGGCCGTCATCGCCTTCACCCACCGCTGGCTCGGCATCCTGGTTTTCCTCGTGGGTGCGTGGCAGGCCGTTCGGGTCATCGCCCGGGGGCCGTCCCGTCTCCGTCGGCCGGCCGGAACCTTGGGTTTGCTCTTGTTGCTCCAGGTGGCCTTGGGCATCGGCACCACTCTCCTGGCCCAGGGCCACATCCCCGTCCTGTGGGGATCCCTCCACCAGCTCAACGCTCTCCTGATCCTCGCCCTCGGGCTCTACCTGTTCCACAGCTACCGGCAGTCCCACTCGCTGTAGCGGAACGTGGAACACGTTTCGTGCCTTTGTAAGAGTATTAAGTTTTAAGCAGAACAGAACACCTCTTTGTAGCCGGGGAATCCTTTCCCCGGTGCACCCCCCAAGGCAAATCTCGCGCAGAGGCGCTGAGACGCAGAGGGTAGGGGGGAAGCTGAAGACGGATGACGGTAATCAGCTTAAAATCGAAGATCCGCTGCGGCGGACTTAATTCTTAAGACTTAAGACTTACTCCCCCGCCTACACCGCCACCTTGGCTCCGGCCAGGGGGCGCATCGAGAGGAAATCTGTCAGTCGGACCGCCTGCGACATGCCATCGACCCAGACCATGTCATGCGCGTGCATGCGGCCGAGGGCCCAGTATCGTCGGAGTTCGGCCCGGGTGTAGGGACCAGTGTGTTCATTGCCGCGGACCAAAAAGATGACCCGCGGATCGGATAGCGCAGGGTGTTGTTTCATCGCGGAAAACCTTGACCCGCCCTCGTCACAAGCCCATGGCACCCAAGTGGCAAGTTGGAGGACGCCCCATTTCGTAAAAAGTCAGCCAGGGGCAGCTCTCGGCTCTGGGCTGTCGGCGGATGGCGGATGGCGGCTTAAAATCGAAGATCCGACATGGCGGACTGAATAATTAAAACTTAAAACTCTGCCACCCCCTGTAGCCGGGGAATCCCTTCCCCGGTGCCCCATCAGCCATCATCCATTCGCCATCAGAAATCGTTGAACAGTCCGGCTACCCCGGGCTCGGTTCACTCCTGAAGGGGTCGACGCTTTGGGCCCTGTGCCAGCTTCTTTTGCAGACGCAGGGTCCGCTTCAGGACCGGGAGCGTGCTGAGATCTTTTTCGCGTCCGGCCGCCTCCTTACTGGCGATGACGCGCGACAGAGGCAGAACCCGAATGCGACAGGCTCCCAAGCGGCTGAGGCGACAGTTTGCATATTCGGCTGCAAATGACCTCAAGCCCGTCGGCTCGAAGACCACATTCACCTGGGTGCCATCTCGTAATTCGTAGTAAGTGGGGGCCACCAAGGTGCCGCCTAAACGTTGGACCACTTGGTAGAGGCGCACCACCTGCCTTTTGGGTAAATCCACCCAGAAATCGTAATCGATGGTGGACAGAGGTGCCCCCTGTTCCACGGCGGCCATCATGCCGATCAGGATGAGCGGGATTTTTTCCTGCTCGAGGGCTTGAATGAATTCGCCAAGCGCGCGGAATGGAGGCTGAGAAGGCATCGTTCTTCGGGGGATTTGGAAAAAAAGACCGCATGTTGCCATAGCTCGTCCGTTTCCAATCCCCTGCTGCCTTGCAGGGCTTGGAAAATCTGGCGAACCGGGGCTGCGGCCATGCGTGGCATGGATTCAAACTGCGCCAACTCAGGCCCCAAAGCAAGCCCTGCCCGCCTTCTTTGGAACTCCCGCCAAGACCAGACCTCGCGCAGAGAACAGCCGATGGCGGATGGCTGCTTAAAATCGAAGATCCGTCGTGGAGAACTTCCACCCCCAAGGCACACTTCGCGCAGAGGCGCTGGGACGCAGAGGGGAGAGGGGTAGAAACCCAAAACCTGAAACTTGTGTAAAAGGACCAAGGACCCAAAGTCCCTTAAACTTAAAATTCAAACTCTGCTGGATCCTCTAAAAACTCAAATGACAGGATACCCCGGTTATCGGGGTCAAGAGATGCACATCACCAGGTAGCCAGTCATCCCGCCGCATGGCGAAGACCTCCCAGCGCAGGGTTTTGTTGATTTCCCGGGAAAATCCAAGTTGCAGACGATTCTGGCTAAGCCGATTTGTGTCAAAATCGTAAAACCATTCATTACCCAGCGCGACCGTAAAGCCCCATAGCGCCCGGGAATTTTCGTAAGAAATACGCACCCGGTGCCGGAATTGCCCCGTGCTTTCCTCCTCCGCTACCCCTGCCTCAAACATCTGCCGGGATCCCACTTTCCAATGTTCCGCAAAAGGAAAAGTCATTTCGTGCCCGATCACGGCCAGGTTCTCGCTCGAGTCATCTCCCTGCTGGCTCCAGGAATCAATCCGCTTGTAGCCAAGAAAAACCTCGTGCGGTCCCTCCGGATTCCATACCACCCGGGGGTGATTCTCCACATGGCGCAAAAGCTGTTTCTCGCTCGATAACCGTTCCTCCGATTTCATCTGGAATTCCCAGTCCGGACGCAGGCCGACCGATACATTCTGGCCCAGCCATACCTGTACCCCGCGAAGTTCCTCCGCTCCAGCGGAAGTCATCATCAGAGCCGCCACGGCCATGTGGGGCACTGCCGCCAAAACCAACCGACCCAACAGCGTCCCTCTGCGCAGCGCACCCCCCTCGACTGCACCCGCATGTCTAACTGCGGCAGAGCTGCGCTCGCAGGCTTGGCCTCTGGGTCGGTGCTTTCCTCTGCTTCCTGCGCTCAAGACCGATCACGGTAGATTCCCCGCCGCAATACTCAACTCATTACCGCCCCTGAATCGAGAATGTCACGCCAATGACAAAGAAATGCTCCCCCTTTGTCACTCCGTGGTAGCGAGGAGTACGCACACGCGGTCCAAATTTTGGGTTCCGTGAAAAATGCACCAATTTGCCCCGCATTCCCTATTGCTTTCGCTTTCGCAATCGTCATCGGTGCCGGTTCCCTGCCTTCTCACGCCCAAGCTCAGGCCGGGACCTTGGCGCAGAAGGACTCCAGTCTTCAGGATCAAGTCCGCTTGGCCCAGCAAATCATCGCCATGGGGGAGCTCGACCGCGCCCTTGATATCCTCGACCAGATCGAGGCCGCCCATCCCGGCCACTGTGACGCCCTCATCCTCCGCGCTTCCCTGCTCCTCAAGAAAAAGGACCTCGCCTCGGCCCGCACCGTCCTCGACCGTGTGGAATCCCTCCATCCGGGTTTGACCGTCCATGCCTACAACCGCGCCGAATGGCACTTCATCGCCCACGAATTCCCCCGCGCCCTTGAACTCTTCCAATCCATCGGGTCTGACTTCCCCCAGCCTGCCCTCGTCAGTTACAAGATCGCCCTCTGCCAGTTGATGATGGGGAATAAAAACGATGAGGACGAACATGCGGACTCCACTGCCGATGTCGCCCCTTCTGCCTCATGGGGGTCCGACGCCTACCGCCCCACTCCCCGCGATCCCGCCCCCTACTTCCTTCATGCCGCCCGTCTGCTCATTCAGAATCGTGATCCCGCTCATCCCACCGAAGCCCTCGCCCTCCTGCGCGCGGCCGGCACGATCTACCCTTACGCCGTTTGCCGGTTTTACGGGGAATCCCTTGTCAGCCTCGGCCTCATCCCGGCTGCCGACCTGCCCTTGGCATCGGATGTGCCGCGCCCCACCATGGCCATGGAAACCAGCCTCCCCCTGCCTGACCTCGACATCGATGTCCAGTCCCTCATGAACTACGCCTCCCGGGTCCCCCTCCAGGCCGCGGTCCAAAACTCCGCCGGGTCGGCTGAAGCGGGGAAAAATTCTGCCGCGATTGCGGAACTCCCCGGCCTCGCTCCCCGGCCCAAGTCTTCTTCTCAGACCGCCTCAACCGATTAGCCCCCGGTTCTTCCTCGCGGATGCCATCAGGTGAAAACCTGAAACTGGAAACCTGAAACCTGAAAACGCGCGCGGAGACGCAGAGGCGCAGAGAAATTTGGAATACGCCAACAGCTAAAAGCTAAAAGCCAAGCGCCAACTGCCAGAACACCCCCCCCAAGGCAGAACTCGCGCAGAGACGCTGGGCCGCAGAGGAGGAACGGGTAAATCTTAAGATTGCAGCTGAAATCCGTCGTCCGTCGTCTACCGTCCTCCGTCCACTGTCTTCTAGATTCTAGCTACCGCCCCCCAGCACACACAAATGACCGGGCTGGGCACCGGGCACGGAGCTTGTGCGGATACCTTCGTCAAAGGTGACCAGCCGGCCCTGGTGTTTGACTGCCAGACTCAATAGATACACATGCGTGATCTGGCGTGAACTCAGAATGTGACTGCAATCAACCTGTGAGGAGTCCAGCAGACTGACATCGTCCGGCCAGAACAGGTGCTGGCCCGCCCGGATGAATGCGCGCAGGGACTCAATCACCCAGCCGGGGGAGCGCACAATGCGGGAACTGTAGCGCGGGTGCGACAGCACACGGACCAGGCCATTTTCCGTCAGCGGGCAGGTGGCCCAACCCTGGTCCCGGTTTGATTCAAACCATTGATGCGCAAGATCGTTGAAGGTGTGTTCTTGGTCAAAGAGCGCCACCAACACATTCACATCCAACAGGGCGCGCATCAGACATCCTCCTCATCGAGGAGTTTTTTGACATGGGCCAGGGTGACCACCTCTCCCCGGCGTGGGAGCATGCGTATGCCGTTTCGCTCCACTTCCTGGCCCGAACCCGAACCTCGTGCGGCCAATCCCCGGCGTGCCAACTCAGAAACCACCGACCCGGCCGTGGTTTTTTCACGCGCGGCAATTTCTTTGGCCGCCTGGAGGATGTCGGCTGCAATATCAAGCGTGGTTCTCATTCATCAGATGCTAAAACATCAGACGCTTATAGTCAATCATCGACCAAAGACCAGGACGTCTGATAGCGGATGGCGGATGGCGGACGACAGAATCAGCTTAGATTCGAAGATCCCACGTGGCGGACTTAATACCCTGTCCGCCTCTGCTGGATAAGACTTAAAACTCTGCCCCCTAAACCTAAACTTCCAACTTCAACATCCAGCTCCGCTGGATAAATACAGACAAAACCCAAACAAAAAAACCAATGTACTTGAATTCAGCGTCCCAGTGCGATAGGCTTAAAGAGTGACGACAGCAACCCCCACGTTCCATCCGCCCCTGCGCCCAGCCCCAATTTCCAACAACAGCCAACAGCCTTCCCCCCTAAACTTAAACTTTCAACTTAAACAGCCCGGCCTCCGGGCTACCCACACTTAAACCACCAACTTCCACATCCAGCTCCGCTGGATAAACAAAAAACAGTAAAAAGTACTCGATTTCCTTGTCCCACGCCATACTATCGTCACAGTAACGTTGCCTAAAGTCCGTTGCTTGTGGGGAGGAAAGCTTGTAGAAAAGTTGCGTTCAAAGAACAAATCTTTCGACCAAGACTTAATCAACCCTCAGGAGAAAACATCATAATGAACATCCAATTCAAATCGCTGACCCTCGCGGCAATCGTCGCCCTGGCCTCAGCCAACGGTCTCACCGCTCAGACGGTGGGTTACTTAACTGCTAACGTTACTGCTGGCAGCATAGCTACTCCCTCAACAACGGTTTTTTCAATTACTTTCAATGATGAGTTACCATCAGGCTTCGTTGGGCAAGGAACAGGTACCCTGACGGGTGTTACTTCTAATACCATAACCAACAGCTCAGCCGCTTGGACATCCGGGTTCGTTACTGCAAGCACCCCTTATTTTGTCAAGCTGACCAGTGGTAGTGCTGTAGGTCGGGTATTTCGCGTAACTTCAGCAACATCAACAACTTTGACCCTTACAGTGGGAAGTCTAAATTTGACCACTTTAGGCGTTACTGCAGGTAATACTTACCAGCTGTTCCCAGCTGAAACCTTGGATACAATCTTCTCCACACTTGCAGTTTCGGGAAACACCACTAGTGCGACATCAGACAACGTTTTGTTATTCAATGGCACTACTTGGAATTCTTACTGGTTCAATTCATCGGTGAGTCAGTGGCGCTTAGGTGCAATTCCTACCAACCAAGGAACAACTGTAGTTTCGCCAGAAACAGGCTTAATTTATTTGCGCCGTGGCGCGACATCGATGTCGATCCTTTCATCGGGAGTTGTTCCGTCGACATCTATTCCGACCGAGATCAGCAATGGTGCGACCACCTTCCTTGGTAGCCTTTATCCCGTAGATACTACCTTGAATAATACGAACATCCATACGACACCTGGTTGGGTCAGTGGAACTAGTGCTACAGGAACTGATAAAGTTCTAATCTGGAATGGATCGTCATGGAATTCATATTGGAGACACAGCACTTTGAACGTATGGCGCCTTGGAGCTATTCCAACCGCTCAAAATCCTACCATTGTGGGAGGATCGCCGATCATTATTTCGAAAGCTACACCAAGCGCAGGATCAAGCACATACACAAAAGCGCTCGGTTACTAAGTTCATTTCGTTAGAACATCTACTCACAAGGAAAAACACAAAATGAAAAAAACCATAATCAGCGGGATATTCGCGTTAGTCGCGCTATCTAGCAGCCTCCACGCTCAGCTTGTCTTGAGCAACTTCAGCAATTTTACTGCTGATGCAGAAGTGCCTTTTGGCCAGAACGGATGGGAAACCCCAACCCAAATTACAGGCCAAATGGAACTGACGACTGGAACAGGCCTAGGTAACTACGTCTGGTTCTTCTCGACCCCTCAAGATTACAGTGCATATAGTCAGGTGTCACTAGATGGTCTGATCTTGTCTGGCAACACATCCTCCGTCTACACGTTCAACATCATTGACTCTGGCCTTAATGTGTTGGCATCAGCCACGTTTACAGCAGCCGAACTCACAGGTGTGGACGTGTTAAAGACGCTTAACATCATCTCACCGATTAATGCCGCCAATGGCTGGCAAATCGCTGCAGATGGTAGCCCGCTAAGCAACACACGCGTCAGCTTTGACAACGTGGCGCTCGTTCCCGAGCCCTCCACCTACGCCCTCCTCTTGGTCGGCGGTGTGGCCCTCGTCGCCCTCCGTCGCAACAAAAGCGCGGTCAAGGCCTAATCCAAACCCTTCACCCAAGCGCAGCCTGCTTATTTCATCAAGAACAGGCTGCTATTTTTACACTTAAACCTAACAAAACGCTATCGTAACAAAAAAGTCACATTTGACACACGAAAGACACACATGAAAAACCTATTCAAATCCCTCCTGGCGGCCGCCCTCATCGGCGCTACCTCCGCCCAGGCCGCCGAAGTTTCGATCGGCAAGTTCATTGAAACGAACACCACCTGGGTGGCTGCCACCACCTACGTCCTGACGGAAATCACCTACGTCACTTCCGGTTCGACGCTGACGATCCAACCCGGCACGACCGTCATTGGTCGTGGTCCCACCTTCGGTAACCCGGCCACCCTGATCGTCGCCCGCGGCGCCCAGCTCGTGGCCAATGGCAATGCCACCAGCCCCATCATCTTCACCTCGGACGACGATGACCGCGTTCCGAATGGCAGTGCTTCGAACAACTCCACCAACACCGACACCTTGGTGGACCTCGATAACCGTTGCGCCCAATGGGGTGGTATCGTTCTCCTCGGCCGGACCCACGTTTCCCGCAACGGAGCGGGAACCGACCTCCTCGACAACGACGGAAGTGATTCGAACATCATCGAAGGTGTTGCCAACGACAACGTCCCGACCGGGCGCACCGACTTCGTTGCCCGTGCCGGTTACGGTGGACAAACCACCGCCCTGGCCCGTGATGATGACAACTCGGGTTCCCTCCAATATGTGTCCATCCGCTACGGCGGAGTGGGTCTGACCACCAACTCCGAGGTCAACGGCTTGACCCTGGGTGCGGTCGGACGCAGCACGACCCTCCAGAACATCGAAATCGTCAACAACCTCGATGACGGGATCGAATTCTTCGGCGGCACGGTCAACACCAAGTACATCGCCATGTATGGTATCGGCGATGACTGCTTCGACTGGGACGAAGGATTCCGTGGGAAGAACCAGTTCATCTTTGCTGTGCAGACCCAGTGCAAAGCGGGTGGAACCGTTGGCTCGGGCGTGCCGGACAAAGGTGGCGAGCTGGATGGCTCCAACTCCAACTCGGATGAAGCCTGGCCCTATTCCCTCCCTACGGTCTACAACGCGACCTTTGTCGGCATGGGTAAAAATTACTCCGGTGCCGGTGGTGCGGCTCCTCGCAACACAGCGTTCCACTTCCGTGATGCTTCTGGCGGACGCGTTCGTAACTCACTCTTCTTGGACTTCTACTATGGATTGGCCATTGAAGATGAAAAGGGCACCCTCGACAGCACGGGTGTGAATGCCCCCGGTGCCGGCGAGCGTGACTCGGCAGCCAAAATCACCACCAACTTCAATCCGAGCGTCTTCGGCGGTAACGCCACCGTTCCGGATGACGGCCTCGGCGGCAAAGAACTTGAGTTCCGCGAGTGCATCTGGTGGGCCGCAGACGGCAGCAACGGCGTCAACTCCGCCAGCTCCGAGTTTGCCCCGGATTCCAGCACAGAGGGTGCAGCTGCTTATGACGGCGGTGGAAGCCGTCCCTCCTACGGCGATTTGGCCTACACCAATGGTGTGAATCTGTCCCGGGTCAATGGAAACGGAACCAGCCCGATTGTCAGTCTGGTTCGCCGTCAATATGGCACCACGTCGACAGCGGACAGCGCCACCACCTACCAGATCTCCCAGATCGACCCCCGCGCCAGTGGCAACGCCACCTCCAGCAGCATCACTGCCCCGGTGGACGGATTCTACAGCCCGGTGAGCTACAAAGGCGCCTTCAGCCCGAGCAAAAACTGGCTGCGTGGTTGGAGCTTGATGGATTCCGTCGGCCTTTTCCCGGCCGGTAGCAACCCCAGCAACCAAACCGCCTCCTCGCCCGCCTTCTTGTTCAGCTTCGATTTCGCCACCGTCAACGGTGTGACCTACGAAATCGGCGCCAGCACGAGCCCGGCCGGTCCTTTCAGCCCGATTGGTTCGGTTGTGGGTGATGGTTCCACCACCACTTACGTGGACACCCGCACGGTGACCACCCGTCAGTTCTACAGCGTCACCGCCCAATAATCGGACGTATCGCTTAAATCATAAGGCCGGTTCCGCAAGGAACCGGCCTTATTTTTTTGCCCACAAGACACCCCGCATACGCCTAAGACGGATTGGGCCATAAACATGAAATCTGAAGCCTGATACCTGAAACCTCGTGCGGAGAGGCAGAGGGTAGCCGATAGCGGATGGCGGACGACGGTGGCCGGGGCCTGTAAACGAGAAACCAATAACGAAAAACTCCCTTTCCTCAAACCATCCCTTAGACTTAAACTTTCTACTTCAACATCCGGCTTCGCCGGATAAAGTCCACTGCCTCCAAAACGTAACTTGGCCCGGGACGGCGGCCCTCTACTATTTCACCAAGGTCGATACGGCTCCTTTGGCCTGAGGCGAAAGGACCGATTTAACCCCTCAAACAACCAAAGCGAGTAGAAGTTTAGGGCGGCTATCTGCTGCCGCCTTAATCTGCCTCTAGAGCCCCGTAGACTCTGCCATTGCCAAATAAAGTTAATACCGGATATAGTTTAATAACTTTCGTTTGATCATTGAATATGAAGCACATAGCGCAAATCGACATAAACAGGAAATCGCCTCTCACTGGATTGAAAAACTTCGTGTTTGGACAAATTCCAGCAAAGTTTTCGGCAGTCGTGCTCATCTGTATGGCGGGATGTGGCCCAAAGCCGTGGATACAGCATAGTTCCCCCTATCTACAAGCCGCCTTTGCTTTCGCATCTGCCATCACCGACGAAAAGGATGCGGCATATTATCAGGAGCAAGTGATCAAACGTGCGATTGCAACCGGGGACATGAAAGCTTCAGAGGACTTCGCCGGGCTTCTAGGTGACTGGCGCAAAGGAGTGGTCTATGCGGACATTGCCGCCCATTATCTCTCGAATAATGACAAGGCAAAAGCCGCTCCCTATCTGGACAAGGCGGAAAAAGAGCGAACGCTGGCCGAGGAGTGGCAGAAGACACGAATCGCATCCAGTATCGCAAAAGCCTATGCCAAATCGGGGGACTTGGAGAAGATCCGACAGATCGGCATCAGGATGGAAAGCGGGGAGGAACAATGGATGACCTTTGTGGCCTATCTGGATGCCATGGTGCGCACCCAGGGCTTGGACAGTGCGCTGAAACTGGCCGAAGAGAATTACCGCGAAGTCAAAATGTTCGATCATGCATTTGGGCACCCAGCGTCACTGATCCGGATATTGGCTGAAAATGACCGCAATCTCACTCCTGAACAACGCAAGCAAGTGTTCTCGCTCGGACTCAAGGCCATGGAAAAAGCACCATCTTCCCACGCGCACGCCTTGTTCGAGGAATTGATCAACGTCTGTCATAAAAAAGGATGGACGGAGGAAGTCCAACAGCTGAGCGATGCCGTGGAAGCCCGATTTCTTCCCCCCGAAGCTTGGTCCAAACCTGATCGACTCTACGATCTGAAAGCCTTCCAAGCCCGATTCCGTGCCATGGGGGGTCAGAAAGAAAAAGCGCTGGAAATCCTTGCCGGTCTTTATCCCCACATCGATGCCTCGGCCGGCCTGGGTTTCGAGCGCTGTGCGCTCATGGGTATCATGATCCAGGCCCACATGGCGGCAGATGACCTGGATGGTGCGCGAAAAGTTTATGAGAAAGGGATCACCACGGCTTACCGGGAAAAAAACCCCCGCCCCCGCGCCATGGCGTATGCCGAACTTTTGATGCGCGTGGGTGAGACTTCCTTTCCGATGCGCCCCGAAGATGAAAACAGACTGAAAGTCGATCTTTCACGCCCTTGGACTGTCCTCGACCCGGACGCCCATTGATCGCTAAGCACCCGCCTGCACCATCTCCCTATGCAAACCGGGCAACATCAGGAAAACCAGATGGCTGAGCCATGCGCTGAAGCATGGCAAGTACTTGTCCGCCGTGGCCGATCTTCGACTTTTAGGTTCGTTTTGCTGATCTTATGGGGTTTGCTGTCGTCAGGTGCGATGGCCCAGCAGGCGGGAGGTATTCGTGGCTCCATCAAGGACGCGGACTTTGCCGATCCATTGGAAAACGCCCGTGTGACGATCCAGGAACTGAACGTCTCAGCCGTCACTGGCCCGGGGGGAACCTACGTCTTCCAAGATGTGCCTGCCGGTGTTTACACGCTCATCATCACCAAGAGTGGATACAATCGAGGAACGCGTCCGGAAGTCTTGGTCCGTCCCGGGCAACTGACGGAAGCCAACCAGGATTTGGCCTCCGAAATATTTGAAATGGAGGAAGTCGTCGTTCAAGCGGAGGAATTGGTCTCCGGAACGGAAGTGGCCTTGCTGGAACTCCGGCAGGACACCTCCGCCCTGGTGGATTCCATCGGATCGGCCTTCATCAGCAAGGCGGGGGCCAGTGATGCCGGCGATGCCCTCAAACTCGTCACCGGAACCTCGGTTCAGGATGGCAAATATGTGGTCATCCGTGGACTGGGCGACCGTTACAGCAGTGTATTGCTCAACGGGGCCCGCGTGCCCAGTTCCGATCCCAAGCGACGGGCGGTCCAACTCGACCTTTTCCCCACCGCCACCATCGAGTCCATCACCGTGCAAAAGTCGCCCAGCCCCGATCAGCCCGGCGAATTCACCGGGGGTGGGGTCAACATTGTCACCAAAGGCATCCCGGAAGGCACCCAATTTTCCATCGGAGGGGGCGTGGAATACAACACCCAGGCAACCGGTGCCAGTGATTTTCTGACCGACCACCGCGGGGGCCCCAATTTCTTCGGTTACGATGAAAGCCGGAATCTGCCCGAAGGCATCACCTCCGGAGGGGTGCCGAACACGCTTCCAACCAACTTGGTCCCCAATAATCCTGCAGGACTGGCGCTGCGCCAGTCCAACAATGCATTGACCCGGGCCTTCGGTAATGGCATTGGCACTCGGGAAGGGGAGGCGGGTCCGGGTTACAGCTACGACATCAGCTATGGCACGCGCCTTGATTTGAAGGAAGCAGGGCTCATCGGGATCCAAGCTGCGCTAAGCTACAAGCGCAAATTCGAACACGATGGGGAAGGAACCATCAACGAACTCAATAGCACCGAGTTCGGTGCCGTTCTCGCGGATGGAATCTCCATCGATTCCACACGCTCAGTCATCAATTCCAAGGAAGAGGTGGTCATCGGGAGCCTGCTCACCACCGCCTACCAATGGAACGAGGATAACCAAGTCAGTCTCACTTTGGTGGGCAACAGCAACACCGACTCCACCAACATCCGCGAGTTGGAAGATGTTGATATCGACTTCAGCCCGGGCACTCGCTTCCGTTTGGAGGAAAAAAGCACTTATCAGGAGCGTCTGATTGCCTCGGCGCAGTTGCGAGGAGAACACAAACTCACGGAATTAAATGATGCAAAAGTGGAGTGGCTCAGTTCGACCAATTTCTCCCGTCTGAACGAGCCGGACAAAAACTTTTTCGTCACACAGTTCCGCGATTTGGGCGGAGGGGTCATCCGGAGTGAAGTGCTCCCCTTTGCCAATTCCGGCGAAGGCACGGGCCGTCGAATTTATACACTGGTCGAAGATAAAAACCAGCAACTCAAGATTGATTTTACCCTGCCCTTCGAACAATGGTCCGAGCAGGAAGGCTTTGTCAAATTCGGGCCCTATGCCTCCATCACCCGCCGCGATTACAACCAGAACAGCTTTGCCTATGGAACGGCCCGGGGAGCTCTGGGGTCAAATGGATCCGAAGGAGACTCATTTGCGGAAGAGTATCTTGACCCGGACAACATTGGTTTGGATCCGACGAACCCCCGCGGGCAACTGGTCACCATTTTTGGGTTAAACCAAAGCGACATCGACTACAACGCCAATGAAAACATCTTTGCCTCTTACGGCATGGTGGAACTGCCCTTCACGGAAAACTTCAAAATAAGCGGGGGGGCGCGAATTGAGTTGACCCAGATTTCCTCTGAAGTCATCCCGCACAATCCCAATGGCACCGTCAGCGTGCCGACCTCGAATCCAGGGGACCCTCTTGATACCACCATTGCCCTGCTCTTTCCGGAGAACCTGCAGACCGATTTGGAATCGTTCCACATTCTGCCCTCAGTGGGGGCAACCTATACGGCCTTCAAGGACGTCAACGTGCGACTCAACTGGGGCAGGACCATCGCCCGGCCCACGTTCCGTGAACTGGTTCCTGCGGTGCAAACCGATCCGGTTGAAGGCGACGTTTTTTCCGGTAACCCTTCGTTAAAGATATCTGAAATCGACAATTACGACTTCCGGGTGGAGTGGTTCCCCCGTCCGGGTGATGTTCTGGCCTTCGGCGGCTTTTACAAACAAATCAAAGCCCCTATCGAAAGCGTCATCAAAAGCATCAATGGTGGATCTGGAGGATACTTTGAAACAAAGGAGAATCTGGGTGATGGCGAACTGATAGGTGCGGAAGCTGAAGCATCGAAAAATCTGGGGTTCATCCACGAAGTGTTGAAGTTCTTCTCGATTGGCACCAACGCGGCCTACATCCGTTCGGAAGTCGAAGTCACACCCGCGTTGCGTGCCGCTTATCTGGCCCAAGGATTCCCGGGTGAGGTGACCCGTCCCCTGGAAGCCCAGCCCGAATACATCATCAATGCCAACCTGACCTACGACAATCCCGATACCGGCACAAAATTTGGCCTATTTTACAATTGGATTGGCGAGCAGTTGGTGGCCGGTGGATCGATCGATCCCAACACCATCACACCCAGTCGCTATCTTCTCCCCACTGAAGAATTGAACGTTTCTTTTTCCCAGAAGTTCTGGGAGCACTGGACGTTGACTGCGCGGGCCAAGAATCTGACCGACCCGGTGCAGGAGCAGGTTTACCGTCTGCAGGATTTGGGTGAAGAAGGCGATGTGACACGGCGCACCAGCAGCAAGGGCATCACCATGTCCCTGGGTGTGAAGTATGATTGGTGAAGTAAGGTGTTGTGTCGTTTGCGGGATGGGCTGGGCGGCATCTCCTCTATGAAGTGGTTTTTGAGCGGGGCAGGGAGGACGGTGTTATGGCTAGTAGCTCTTATGCTCTTCGCCATCTGGGGAGCGGGGGTGTTCCAGGACCGCGTGCGCGCTGTGGAGGGGATTGATCAGCATCTTTCCGGTGCACCTGCCGCGGCCAGGGATGCGGCCCAATCACACAGGACATTTCTCGAGGCGGACTCCTACTACTGGCTTTGTTATGCTCGGCAGATGTTGCGTGAGGGCGACTGGCGCATTCGCCAGAGCACGGCGGATAATTCTCCCATGGGAAGAGAAGTCCATTGGAGCCAGTCTGTTTCCTGGATATTGGCCGCGTTGGCCTGGGTGATGATGGCCTTGGGTGAGGCCAATCCCGTCCATGCACTGGAAAAGGGGGCGGTCATCTATCAGCCTCTTGCCTTGTTGATGGGTTCTTGCGGTATCGGATGGATCGTTTTCCGTTGGCTCGGTTTGGTTCCTTCCATTCTTTTTCTCACTAGTCTGGTTGTCCCCTCGAATATTCTGCAAACCTTCCATCCTTTGCGCCCTGATCATCACGCGCTGCAAGCCATCGGCATTGCCTGCGCCGCTTTGTTCTGGGCACGAGCCGGGGGAGGATGGATTTGTGCGGCCAGTTCGCGGTCGGCTCGTAGTGCCAGCCAACCGATGGTTGCGTTCAGCCCCCCGGGTCTGAGGGAAGCCCAATACTGGATGGGTGCTGCCGGACTGTGCTGTGGCCTGCTTTTTTGGATCAATGCGCTCTCGGCACTCCCGACCTGGCTGGCTCTCTGTGCTGCCTTTGCCGTCTCGCAACATACGGCCATTACTGGACGGAGGAAAGAAACAGATGATTCACAGGTCGGGCCGGATCTTGCGCGATGGTTTGGCACATCGGCCGCGCTCGCTTCTCTGGCCTGTTACTTCATGGAGTATTTTCCAAATCATTTGGTTGTCCCACTGGAAGCCAACCATCCACTCTACGCCTTGATGGCCTGGGCTTCGGGGGAAGCACTTCGCACACTAGCACGCTTCAGGGAATCGAACGAACGGGTCCTGATCTGGCAATCCGTCATTTGGCTTTCTTTGGCCTCCCTGCCGTTGGTCCTCCTGGCTTTCGGGGGTGAGTCCCTCTGGAAGATCAAGGAACCGGTGCACGTGACATGGTTGAGATTCACATCTGAACTGGATTCATGGGCCGTTGCCTACTCGCGGAATCCATGGGAGCTGGCGGTAAAGAATTTCGGCCCGGCTGTGGCCGCTCTTGCTGTCTGGCTGGTGGCCGTATGGGTCAAACCTGTATCACATCTGGGTGTCCGGGCTTTGCTGGGGCCAGCATTTCTGACTGGCGGTTACCTGGTCGCGAGCCTTGTGCAGGTGCGCTGGATGTCCCAGTTTTCCATGGTCTCATGGCTTATGGTGGTGCTCTCTGTCGCCATTTGGTGGAAGCCGCGTATCTCAATACGGAACGGTTGCGGTTGGGCTATGCTCACGCTGGCTTTGTTCTGGATCATTTCAGAGATGGTGTATGTGCACGAATACAATCAGCGTTCGCTCATGGGTCGCGGCTACTCGGTCATTTTGAAAAAATTCACCGTGGAGAAACACATGGCATTGGAGTTGGCCGGGCATTTGAAGCCGGATTCTGCACGCATCCTCTGTCACTTCGGTTTGGCACCTGCTCTGCGCTACTACGCAGATTTTCCGGTCGTCGCCTCCCTCTATTGGGAGAACACGGAGGGCATGCGGTTTACGGCTGCCGTCTTATCCGCTGCGAAGGATGAAAGGGCCAAGGCACTTCTCGAAGAACGGGGGATTACCCATGTGGCCGTCTGGCTGCAGGACCGCGACATTTTCACTTACGATGCGCTGGCCAACGGGTGGCAAGCAGCAGCCGCGCGACGGTCCAGAGACGATTTGTTTTTGGGCCGCTTGGTCGAAGGAAAACGTCCGGCATTTTTGATAGAAGAGCCTTGGATGGTGGATATGGAAAACCGAAGGTATGGTTTGGATGGACGGTCACTTCATCCGGCGCTTCTAATCCGTGCCATCAGGCCCTAGCCCCAGAGCAAGTTATTTGAGTTGCCCTATGAATTTCCTAGAAACGAGGAGGCCCGGCATTGTTTTGCCATCCGCGTCCTAAATTTGGGTTAGAATTGGAATTCGGGGGCCTTCTTCAGAACCGGTATTTGATCCCGGTTTGAATGACCTGCTGGGTGAAATCATCAACAGCAAGTTTGAGCTTGCCGTTGGTGGTTCCGACCGCACCAGTGGAGACGGTGAAGCTGTCGTAGATCAGGTAGCGGTATTCCATAAAGACCGACCACTGCTTGAACATCTGGTATTCGAGGCCGCCCATGAATTGGTAGGCGAACGCCCCCTCCATATCACTTTCCTGCGCTAGTTCTGTTCCCGTGCGGATGATCGAGGTGTTTTCCGGGGCGAAAAGGGCCAGGCCAAAACCGGCGCCGACGTAGGGAACGACGTATTTGTTCTCAGCCCGGAGGAAAAGATTGGCCATGACCTGATAAGTGTCGAGCGATGATTTGTAGGACACGCCGGAAGCATCCGTTCCGTCTACCTCATGACCAATGTAGTTGAATTCAATTTCCGCTCCAAAAGTGGCCGTCAGGGGTTTTTCTTCCAGATCACGGTAAGGAACATAGCCAAGTTTGAAGCCAAAGGCCCCGGCGATATCGGAATTCGGACTGATGGAATTGACTCCTGTGCCTACGATTCCGGAGCCTTGGAGGTCCAAATTGCCGCTCGCGTCTTGATCCAGACTGGCTCCACCCTGAACGGCTACATAGAGACCCTTGATTTCATCGCGGGGTTTGGCTCCGCCCCCTTTCAAAGTAAGTTTGCTCTCTTTTTTGGCGGGTTTCTTAGGCTCTTCATTTGTCGTGGTTTCGGCGGGCACGCTGGACTCCAAGGGAGCGCTGGCCGGAGCTGTCTCGGTAGAGGTGGCGGGGGCAGGTGCTGGGGAACTGTTCGAAGTTTCCTGCGCTTGGCTCTGGAAAAGGGGAATCAACGCTATTCCAATTGACAGCGAAAGCACGAAAAAAGGCCGAGTGGTCATGATGTGTAAGTTACTGGAATGACAACTTATTGGTCAAGAATTTAGGGCCAGACTCATAAATAAGACAAATGCGTGTCACTGGCATCCAAACGTCACAGATTTCCTTTGACTGGGTGGGTGATTTTTACTTCCCGCAGGAGCGGCTGGCTCGCAAGATTCGCATCTTGGACATTGTCAAAATATGAAGGTTTCATCCATGCGGATCATCGATGCGCTGGTGGGGATTCCCCTGTGCACCCTGCTCACGGCCGTTTCCCGCATCCAGGGGATGAAGACGGGGCGCTACGCACATCAGACCGGGGACAAGATGGTTTTCCTCAAACTGGCCGAGCAGGGCTCAACCGTCCTGGCCCAGAGCACCTTGGAGGACGCCGTGTCCCGGTTCGGCAGGGAGAATGTCTACTTCCTCCTTTTTGCGGAAAATCGGTTCATTCTCGACTACCTCCGGATCATTCCCCCGGAAAATGTGCTGGAAATCGACCACGACAGCCTGACGGCATTGGTAACAAGCACGTTTCGCCAGGTATTCCGACTGTGGAAACTGCGGGTGGCCGTGGCGGTGGACTTGGAATTTTTCGCCCGTGCCACCGCGGTGCTTTCGTTCCTGACGGGAGCCCGCACCCGGGTCGGATTCCATGCCTACCATGGGGCGGGGGCTTGGCGGGGGAATCTCCTGACGCACCGGGTTCATTTCAACTCCCATGTGCACACTTCGATCAGCTTCCACAGTCTGATCAATGCCCTGGACCTGTCGCCGGAAGAATTTCCCACTTATCGCGATAAAGCCGTGGGCACGGCGGGGGAGGTGCGCCCGTTGCCGTGCGATCCCGGGGTCTTGGAGCGCGTCCGGCAGATGCTGGCCCGTGTGGTTGGGCCGGAAGGTTCGGGAGGTCTTCCCTTGATTCTGTTGAACAGCAATTGCAGTGACCTCCTGCCCCTGCGCCGCTGGCCGGATGACCGTTACGTGGAACTGGCCCGGCGTCTTCTGGCCCAACGACCCGAGTTGCACATCGCCTTCACCGGTGGGCCGTCCGAGCGGGAAGGGGCGGAGGCACTGGTCAGCAAGGTCGGTCATCCCCGATGTTTTTGCCTGGCCGGATGCACCACACTGGAAGAGTTGATGGCCTTGTATCATTTGGCGGAAGTATTGGTGACCAACGACAGCGGGCCGGCGCATTTTTCCAGTCTGACCCCGATCGACAGCGTGGTCTTGTTCGGGCCGGAGACCCCCGCACTCTTCGGTGTGCAGTCGGAACGGTCACATCCCATTTGGGTGGGATTGCCATGCAGCCCCTGTGTCTCCGCCTACAACGGTCGGATGACATCCTGCCGGGACAACCAATGTCTCCAGCAAATCAGTGTCGAGCAGGTTTATCAAAAGGTCATGGCGGTATATGAAAAAAGGACGCAAAGCGCCCAAGAACAAGCCTGAGTCCAAGCCCCGGTTTCAGGACCAATCCCAATCCCGACTCCCATCAGGAGGAAAAGGGAGGGTTGCCGGGATAGGGGATGCTTGGTCTTGGGTGGAGCATCCAGGCTTTGCGGCCAGCCTTTATCTTGCCCTCCTCCTGATCGTTCTCGGTCCCGTGATTTTTTCTTCAGAATCGCGGATCCTATCCCTGGCGGGAACTGATCTTTGGGGTCAGTTCATGTCCTGGAGGGAGTTCGGATTCTCCGAACTCAAAAAGGGAAATCTCCCCCTGTGGAATCCATATGTGTACTGCGGCATCCCGTATTTTTCCGGTTTTCAGTCCGCCCTGCTTTATCCCCCCAACTGGATCCATTTGTTCCTGCCGTTGCCCGTGGCGGTCAATGCCGCAATCGTGTTTCATCTTTGGGCCGGGGGGCTGTCTGCCTATGCCTGGCTGCTCTGGGGGCGGTCGCTTCACCCTCTGGCCGCTCTTCTTGGGGGAGTGCTCTACCTTTTTTGTGGTCCCCATTTCCTACATGTGCCCGCCGGACATTTGACCAACCTATGTGTCATGGCCTGGGTCCCGCTCATTTTTCTGGCCGTTGATCGATGGTTGAAATTCGAAAGCTTGAAGCCGGTCCTTCTGGGATGTGCCGTCGTGGCGTTCCAGGTTCTGGCCGGCCATCCCCAGTATGTGTTTTTTGCCGGAATCATGTCGGGCATTTACACGTTGGTCATGGCCTTCCCGTCTGTCAGGAAGTCGGGCCTCGGCCTGTTGGGACTGGCCGCGATGTATGTGGGGGGGGCGGGCCTGTCGGCCGTGCAGCTTCTGCCCGGAATCCTCGCCAACTTCGAAGGTAGCCGGGGTTCGGGCATGACCTTCGACCAGGCCAGAATCTTTTCTTTTCCCATGGAAAATTTTGCCACCTTGCTGGTTCCGGCACTCTTTGGTGACCTGGGGCAAAATCACTATGTCGGACGATGGCTATTTTGGGAAATGATCCCCTACGTTTCCGTCGGAGCGGTGGTGCTGGGTTGGGTGGCCCTGAACAATCAACGTGAAAAAGCCTTTCGAATTCTCGCGGTGACTTTCGTGGCGGCCATTCTCGCATTGGGGGCCTATACGCCATTGTTTGGTCTTTTACACGCCCATGTGCCGGGCTTTGCCTTGTTCCGGGGCCAGTCAAAATTCATTCTTCACCTCGCCTTGGCGCTCATCGCTCTGGCGTCCCTCGGACTCCATACCCTGTTGTCCACCAGTCCGAAAAAATGGGGCGTCTGGACCGCTGTCGTCTTTTTGTTGCCAGGTCTGTTCCTTTTCGGTTTCTCCGCTATTGCTGCTTCGGCCCAGGGAACTGAATGGGTCCGGGACATGGTTCTATCCATTCGATCCACTGGCGAGGTGCTATATGCCAAAGTTCCCGAAAGCTCCCAATGGCAGGCCCGTGCCAGTGCGGTTTCCTGGGCATTCGCCTCGGCGGGGGGCTTTTGGTTGGCGGCTTGGGCCGGCATCGTGTTCCTGGCCAGTCGTCCAAGGGTGTTGGCCTGCTGGATCATTGCACTGGCCTCTGTGGAAATGGGCTATTTTGCCCACAGCCAAAACAGGTACTTTTGCGTGGCCGACTTCAACGAATCTTTTCCACTGGCCTACTTCGAGGATAAAAACAAGGATGACCGCGTCTTCTTTGAAATGGGGAACAACATCCCCATGTTCCACGGATGGTCGGATATCTGGGGCAGTGATCCGGCCCTCCCCGCGCGCTACGCCGCATTCATCGCGGTGACCCAGGGTTACCCCTTCGAACAGGCGGGCCAGGCCATCGCATTCCGTGGTATCCACGCCTCCTATCCGATGCTCCGCCTGAGGTATGTCTGCCATTTGAACCGCGAAACAGGCAAATTGGAATCCACGGAACTGGGGAACCGGCTGCCCGTGGCTGATCTGATCGATGGGGTGGTAATGGCGGGTGGACTGCGGGAGGCCTTGAATCTGGTCACGTCTCCACGTTGGAATTACCGGGAGCAAGTGGTGTTGGAAAACCGCCCGCTTTACATACCCGGAAGCCCCGATGCCGGAACCGCGCAGGTTGTCGAAGCCAAGCGACTGGATAGTGACACGTTCCGGCTAAATGTGACGACTTCCAGAGATACGGTTCTCTTGCTGACGGAAAATTACGCGAGTGGATGGCAGGCACGTTCGCGAACAAGCGGCAAGGCCTACCCGGTCTATGCGGCCAACGCCACCCAGATGGGGATCCCGATCGGGCCCGGCAGGCATGACATCGTCTTGGAATACACCCAGCGGGGCCTGGGGTTGGGCGCCTTGGTTTCCGCTATTTCCCTATTGGGTTGGCTGTGGTTGTGCCTGCGGGGCCGGTCGGGTGGTCTGGAACTTGAACCCCGGGTGGCTGCATGAGCGGTTGGGTGCAGTTCAGGGGCCTGTTTCTGTATGGGAATCGTTGGGTTTCATGCCTCCCGGCGTTCGTTATCGTTGCCTGTGGGCTTCTTGTGTACAGCCAGGTCTTGAACTATGGCTTCGTTGTCTGGGATGACGGGATCAATATTTACGAAAACCCGTTTTTTCTCTCGGAGCCGCTGGCAAACCTGGCGTTCTTCTGGAAGCAGGCTTATCACAAGCTGTATATACCCCTGACCTACTCCATGTGGGGATTGGTTTCCTGGGTTTCCCTGTTCCTAACAGGACGGCTGCACCCTTCGGTGTTTCATGTCCTGAATGTGGGCTTCCATGTGGCCAACGCGCTTCTGGTTTACGCCTTGATCCGCCAATGGCGGCCGGGCCTTTCCCGCACGTGTTCCTGTCTGGCATCGTTGGTTTTTCTTTTGCACCCGATGCAAGTGGAGCCGGTGGCATGGATCACCGGTTTCAAGGACGTGTTCAGCACGTTTTGGTGTTTGCTTGCCCTGGCGTGCTACTTAAAAAGTGCGGACAGTCCGTCCCGTCCCTGGTTTGCGGCATCGTTGGTTTTTTTCATGGCCGCTCTTTTGGCGAAGCCCTCGCATGTCTTCCTCGCGGGGGTGGTGTTCCTGGTCGAGGGCCAAAAGGCCGGGTGGAAATGGGATGGGCGCCGTGCCCTGCGTATCTGCTGTTTTGGCCTGATGGCTCTTCTGGCGGTCCTCTGGACAAGAAACGCGCAGCAAGTCGCGGAAGGAATGCGCGCAGCCCCGTGGCATCTCCGCCCGGTGGTGGCCTTGGATGCTGCGACGCTCTACTTTTGGAAAACAGTCTATCCAAACCCGATTGCAATTGATTACGGCCGGAGCCCGGTTCGCGTTCTCACGGATATGTGGACACCGATTTTGGTCGCATTGCCGCTTGTCCTGACGTGGGTCATCGTTCGTTTCCGTGGAGCGTGGCGCCTGCCCGTGTCTGGCCTTGTTTTTTGGATGCTTGCCATGCTCCCATCCCTCGGGCTCATGCCGTTCTATTTTCAGAATATTTCCACGGTGGCCGACCGCTACCAATATGCCGCCCTGGCCGGACTTTGCCTGGTTTGGGGTGAGTTGTTGGACCGGACCAGGCACCGGGTGGCGCGTTTGGCGGGTGTGGCTGTCGCGGTGGCCCTGGGCATTCTTGCCTGCGCGGCCCTGCCGAGGTGGAAGGATTCCGGTGCGCTCTTTTTGCACACACTTCAACACAATCCCGAAAGCTGGTTGGGACACGTCAATTACGGAAGTTATCTGGCGGAAAAGCACCAGGAGGAAGGGGCGCTGCACCACTATCAGGAGGCACTACGCATCAACCCGCACTTTTTTGGCATCCGCATGGCTCTCGGCCAACAGCTTCTCAGGTTGGATCGAAAAGAGGAAGGACTGGCCCAGTTGCAGGCCGCGGCTGTCATGGACCCGCTCAATGCGGTGGTACGTATGAATTTGGCCATAGCCTGGGTGCGTATGGAAAAGCCTGAACTGGCACGCGCTGAATTCCGGAAAGCCTTGGAGCTGCAGCCTGACTATTACGAATGTTGGCTCAATATGGGACAACTTCTGGTGCTGCAGAAAAATTTCCCAGGCGCGGAGCATGCCTTCCAGCAGGCGCTGCGAATCAAACCCGGTGATGCCGAGGCCAGTGACCGTCTGGCCCAGTTGTATTGGGACCGTGCGGATGTTCAAGGGGCTTGGGATTGGAGCCACAAAGCATTGGCCTCAAATTCCCGTCTTCTTTCTCCCCGGGTGCGGTTGGCCTCGATCATGTTCCGAAGGGGTGATCAGGAGGGTGCCGTGAACATGCTGCGCACGGCCTTGTCATTTCACCCCGAAGCCCCGGAGGTGCTGAACAATTTGGCCTGGTACCTTTCTGTGAAGAAAAGGACGGCAGGTTCGGACAATAGCGAGGCCATCAGTTTGGCCCGGCGGGCTGCCATTGGTTCGCGCGCGAGTGATCCGGATTTTCTCGAAACGCTGGCCGTTTCCCTGGCCGCCGGAGGAAGGTACGAAGAAGCACTCGAGGCGATCTCACGGGCAATGGTTGCATTGCCGGATGATCCGGCAAGCGCGGACCGGCGTCGTGAATTTGAGAGCAAGAAAAAGCTGTTCAATGCCCGATCCCCATATTTGATCCCTTGAAGCGTGGTTCGATTGTCATAATGCCGTGAAGAAAAAATCGTCCAAAGTTCGCGCAGGCACAAATCGCGCTCCATCTGTCGGTAGCTTGGCTCTGTTGTGGACATGGATGATTCGTTTCTGGCCTGCGCTGACGCTGGTTTTTCTCGGTTTGGTTGTGTTCGGCCGTTTGCTGGGCCACGACTTCGTGTTGTTGGACGATGAAGCCAATATTTATCAAAACCCTTTGATGGCTGCCCGGCCGCTGAGCCATTTGCACACCTACTGGGAAGGCGCTTTCATCCGGATGTACATCCCGGTCACGTACACGGCCTGGGCCGGCGTTGCCCAATGGTCGTTGGCATTGTGGGGCCGCCTGGATCCTTGGCCATTCCACGCAGTGAACCTGCTTTTTCACCTGTTGAACTCGCTGTGTGTTTTTCACTTGATCCGAAAATTTCTGCCTCAGGCCTCCCCGGAATCCTGCCTAGCGGGTGCCGTGTTGTTCCTTCTGCATCCGATGCAGGTCGAACCAGTGGCCTGGGTGACAGGTTTCAAGGATGTGTTCAGTGCTTTCTGGGTTTTTTGCAGTCTCGCTCTCCTTTTCCAGGCTTCTCGCAAAGAAGAGATGGGATGGCGGTGGTGGATGGGTGCCTGGATTTGCTTCTTATTGGCGATCCTTTCCAAGCCTTCCCAGGTGTTCTTGGTCGCATGCGTGGTTTGGTGGGAGTGGCATTGTCATTCACTGCGGGATTTTCGGGTTTGGGCGCGGATCGGCGCTTTTGTCGTGCCTGCTTTGGGCACGGTTTTCTTTGCCACGCGTGCTCAAGATACGGCCCAGACTGGCGGTCTTTCGTCCTGGCTGGAAAAACTATGGGTGGCCTCGGATGCCTCGCTGTTTTATTTGACCAAGACGTTCTATCCCTGGCCGATGACCATCGATTATGGACGGACGACTGCGGTGGTTCTCGAAAGTTCGCTTGTTTGGATTCCGGTGGGGGTTCTTCTCGTCCTGGGAATGCTGGTTTTGTTTTTCCGGAAATGCCCCGGTTTGATGATGGGTTTGGTTTTTTGGGCTTTGGCTTTGGCACCTTCCATGGGTTGGGTTCCATTTTACTTCCAGAACATTTCCAATGTGGCCGACCGTTATCAATACGTCGCACTGGCGGGGATTGCGCTGGCTCTGGTGGGTTCCATTTCGTGGGTTCCCCCGCGCTGGGCACTTGCTGGTGGCGGCCTTTTGGCTTTGGTTTTGTCGGCTCTGACCCTGCGGGTTGCCGCCAACTGGAGGGATTCGCGCACACTTTTCGATGCCACTCTAGCGGCCAACCCTTCGAGTTGGCTGGCTCACGTCAATTATTCCGCCTATCTTGTGGATCGTGGGCGTGCTCCTGAAGCGGTCGAAATGGCCCTGCGGGCCATTGATTTGAACAGCGCGCCGCATCTCAGAGTTGCCGCCCTCTACAACTTGGCCAATGCCTATTTCGACATGAAGGATTATGCGTCAGCCCTTCAGAGTTATGGGCAGGCGTTGGAGATTTCTCCCCATTTTGCCAAAGCGCGGGCAAACCGGGCATTGGTTTACCTGACGACCGGAGAACCCGAAAAAGCCGTTGCCGATCAGAGAATGGCCCTGAAAGAACTCGGGCCTGATCCCGTTTTGCGCGTTCAGCATGCCATTGCCTTGGATCGGATGGGCCAACACAGAGAGGCATACGCTCAACTCCTCGAAGCTGAACGCTTGGGCCACACAGTGGATGCACGTCTTATGAAAGGAATCAAAAGTCGGATTCCGGTCGAATAGTCGTCAGTCATTCGACAAATTCAAAAATTGGGAGCAGGAGGGATGCTCTGCCAAGAAACGTGCACGGCTAAGCAGGAGCCTGGTGGGATGACCAAATACTAGGTTGTTTCTCGACTTCGATGTTCTCAGAGCGGATTCCGCCAAACCATGCTCCTTCTCATATGTGTTTATTCAACGACTGCTGAATTATTACGGCAAATTCCGTAAGAAATTGGGATTGTCGTCCATTTGAGACCTTTATGTAACATAAAAGCCATAATATATGGCCACCTTTAAATCACTTGAATCAAAGCATTTCCGGACTCTGAACGGGCTGCTTTTTATAAGAAACCGAGCGCATGGAATCATCGAAGTATTTGTCGGTAACCCAGGTCTTTGGACTCCGTCCGTGGGCCGTACTCCTTTACGCCTTGGTGGGCGTTTTTCTCTCCCAAAATACCGGCCCTCTGCAGGCTGCTGAAGCCGCTCCCGCGGCCAACGCGCCCTCCGCGAATGATGCCGCCCAGATCCGTGCCCAGTTCGATAAGGAGCGTGAGATCATTGCCAAGTGGGTCGAAATCAACCGCATCATCTCCGCAGAGCGGCAGGACTGGCAGACGGGTAAAGAGATCCTCAACGAGCGCACCGCTTTGTTGGAGCGGCAGATCGCTGACCTGGAGAAGCAGGTCAAGGAAACCGAGGACAATTTGGCCAAAATCCAGACTGAAATTTCCAACTTGAACGAACAACGCAAATCGGAGGAAGCAGCCACGGCTGCCTTACGCGACAATGTGTTGAAGTTCGAAGATAACGTCCGTGTCCTTTTCAACCGCCTGCCCTCTCCCCTTCAAACGAAGATCACCCCCCTCTTCCAACGCATGCCCACCGACGCCAAAACGACCAAGATCACCCTGGCCGAACGCTTCCAGAACGTCATCGGCATTCTGAATGAAGTCAGCAAGTTGCAAAACGAATCCTCCGTTGTGAACGAAGTCCGAAAAGTTGACGGGGGGAAAGAAGTCGAGGTTCAGACGCTTTACCTTGGATTGACCCACGGGTACTACACCTCCCCAACGGGTGAATACGTCGGTTACGGTCATTTGACCGACACGGGCTGGCAGTGGACCTCCAAACCAGAACTGGCTTTTGAACTCCGCGAAATCCAAGCGATTCTCACCAACAAAATGAAAGCGAAATTTGTCGCTTTGCCGGCCGTCATCCAATGAAAATCCATTCCTTCACGTATCACGCGTCCTCCATCGGGTGCTCCCTCGGACTTTTTTTGTTTTCCCTGTCCTCCCTCGTGGGGGCGGAATCTCCCGGTCATGTGGCGGTCATGCGTTCCGCCATGGAGGATCTGGCTTCAGCTGAGAAAAGCCTGACGGCTCTTCGCAAATCCATCGAACTGGAGCGCATTCCACTGACGGATAATCTGGCCGCTTTGGAAACCAAGCTCTCCGAACTTCGCAAAGTCTTTGAAGAAAAGCAACGCGCCTATGACACTGCCGGATTGGACCGGCGCAAGGCCGAATTGGAAATCAAGGCCCGCACCGAAGAAAACACTTACCTGGGCAACTTGGTTGACGAATTCATCCTCGGTTTGGAAACCCGCATCCACCCGGCAGAGCTCCCCCAACACATCGCGAAAATCACCGAGGCCAAGTTGGCCCCGGAAAACAACAATCTCTCGACAAAGGAAAAGTTTGCCGTCCGCGCCCAGGTGGTGGATCTCGCGTTCAATCGATTGATCAACATCCACAAACTGATGAAGTTTCCGGCTTCCGCCTTGGATGCCAGTGGAACGGTGGTGGATGGCACGGCCGCGCTGATTGGTCCGGTGGCGGTTTTTTATTCCCAGGCCGGTGTGCCGGGGTTGCTCATCGGCCAGCCCGGGGCCGGGCGTCCGATCCTGCGCATCCTGGATCCCGCTTTGGGTTCGGGCATCAAGCAGTTGGTCGAATCCGGCCAGGGCATCATCCCCTACGACCCGACCAAGGGCGGCGCTTTGAGCGCGTTTCTCAAAAAGGCCAGCTTGGTGGAAAAATTCATCCACGGGGGCCCGATCATGTGGCCGATTCTGATTTGTTCGATTATCGGGGTTGCTGTCTCGATCGAACGCATGGTTTATTTCTTTTTCAAGAATTCGCAGCGCAACAAAAAATCCATCGATGCCATTTTCCAGGCCATCCATAGAGGAAGCATTCAGGAGGCCATCAATGCCGGGAATCAATCGAAGGATTATGTGGCCAAAGTGATGGCTTATGCCCTTTCACACCAAGACCACACTTTGCAAACAGCGATCACTGCCGCCACGGCCAAAGAAATGAAGCGCTGGACCGCGCGCCTTTGGATGCTGGATACCGTGATCACCATGGCTCCCTTGCTCGGTCTGCTTGGAACCGTCGTCGGTATGATGGGTTCCTTCGAGGGGATGGGTGGCACGGATGCGGCCTCCGGAACCACGGCCATCACCGGGGGGATCGCCGAAGCGCTCATCGCCACGGCCTTCGGTCTTTGCATCGCTATTTTTGCCCTGATCCCTCTCAACTTCCTCAATGATCGCATTGAAGAGGCCCAGCACGAACTGGAGCATGCCGGCCGGGAATTGGAACTGGCCATAGCCAGTGCAGGGGCTCGCCATTCCAACGGTGGACATGAAGTTCCCGGACACGCCTCGGTGCCTGTCCGCGCCCCTGTTACGCTGGCCTCTTAAGGAGTGTTATGGCTGGAGGCGGAGGAGGAAAAACAAAAGGTGGCCGGAAAAAAGCGCGCATCGAAATTGTGCCGCTGATCGACATCATGTTCTTCCTTTGCGCCACCTTCATTTTGGTGAACCTGACCATGACCAAAAACCAGGGGGTTACAGTGGCGGTTCCAGCGGCCTCCTCCGCTTCGAAGCAGGATGACAAAAAGAACACCACCGTTACCTTGTCCGTCACAGAAAAAGGCGAAGTTTTTTATAACAAGGACAAGATCACCATTGCCCAGCTTCCCTATCGGCTTCAGACCCTCAAGGCCACCGACAAAGAGGCCAACATCATCATCAACGGTGACGGCAACGCCGATTTCAAAGTGGTGGTTTCCGTCCTTGATGAGGTGAAGAAAATTGGCATCAGCAAAGTGGGCATTTCCACAGAAAAGAAATGAGAACGATCGCTGTCATTGCAGCCGTTGCGCTCCATCTGGCCGTGCTGCTTTTTGGCGGCCTGCTTTTCAATAAATCCGACGAAAAAAAGAAGGATGTTAAGGAAGTGGAAATCGTCGCCCAAGAGGAAGATAAAGAGAAAAAGCCGGAAAAAAAGGAAATCAAAAAAGAAGAACCTCCACCGGAGGAAAAAGAAGAAGCGCCTCCGGATAACTCGATCAACCAAGAAATCGAGCAGCTCAACAACCCCGCTCCAGCACTGGCTGCCATCAGTCTTTCCGATCTCGAAAGCGCCCTCGGCGGATCAGGTGGGATGGATTCTTTCGGCAGCGGCACATCTTTTGCATCCGGGGGTGTCATTGGGGGCACTGGGGGCCCGGGCGGAAGGTCGGATATGGAAGAAATGCTGGGCTCCTCCGATTCTGTTGAGCCGCCTCAGGTGGTTTCCACGGTCGAACCCGTGGTCCCTCCAAGTATCCGCAAAACCGGCGGCAGTGTAAAAGCACTCTTGTTCATCAACGATCGTGGCCGGGTCGATAAGGTCGTGATCGAAAAAGCCAGCGACTCACTCCTGGAAGGGCCCGTCAAGGATGCCCTGATGAAATGGGTTTTTGAACCGGCAAAACGGGATGGCAAGAAGAGTGCGACGAAAGTCGCCCAGTCCATCCGCATCCCCCCTTCCGCATGAAACCGAGCATTCTCAACCTTACTTCATTGATCCTGGGGCTCTTGCTGGCCGACACCCAAGCGCAGACACAGACCCCCGAAAAGCAGATGTGGGAGGATCCGACATTCGTCAAATCCTTCATCGGCAGCTTCGGCGTCGATCCAGGCAAGGAGCCTTCTTTGACCGAGGAAGACCGCCTCACCCTGACCACCCTCCAGCAAATGCTTCGCGACGATCGCGCCAGCGGCATGACCGAGTTGGAAGGCTACGTGGATGACAAGACCAATGCGCGGTTTGATCTCATCCTGGCGAATCTTTACCTAGAAACCAGCAACCTGCCCAAGGCCGAAGAGTTTTATCTCAAAGCGATCCGTAAGTTTCCGAATTTCCGCGCAGCCTACCGCAACCTTGCGCTGATCATGGCCCAACAACAGCGCTTTCAAGATGCTGCCCGCTATCTGGTCAAAACGTTGGAGTTCGGTGAAGCTGATCCCTCCGTTTATGGCATGCTGGCAAGGTGTCATTTGGGTGCGGGCGATGTTGTGGCCGCAGAGAGTGCTTTCCGTCAGGCGGTTTTGCTACAGCCCAACAGCAAAGAATGGCGGCAGGGGTTGCTGGTTTCTTTGGTCAGGCAGAAAAAATTGGCCGATGCTGCTGCAGCCATTGACGAAATGGTGGTTCGCGACCCTGAGAACGCCGCCCTTCTCCAACAGCAATCACAAATTTTCATGGCATCGGGGAATTTGACCAAAGCGGCCGAAACCTTGGAAATGGTGGCCAGAAGGGGCGCGGCCAAAACGGGCGATCTGTATCAATTGGGGGATATCTACGTTTCCGCCAAGCTCCCCCTCTCTGCGGCCAGTGCTTACAAACGGGCCATCGCGTCCGATTCCGCCCTGGGTGAAAAGGCGCTCCGCGCTGTGGAAGTGCTTGTGGCCTACAACAATCCGGTAGAGGCAGGGCAGTTGCTTGACTTGCTGCAAACCAAAATCGCTTCCGGCCCGTTGAAGGCCCGTATGCTCCGTGTGCGCGCCAGACTGGCACTCCAGTCGGGAGCCAACGCGGAAGCCGCAGTGATTCTTCGCCAAGTGGTTGAGGAAGACCCTTTGGATGGACAGGGTTGGATGCTTCTGGGTAAAAACCACCAAGAAACCGGTGAGACGGACAAAGCTTTGTTTGCTTATGAGCGTGCCGCCTCCATTGAGGCGACGGCAGCAGACGCGAAAATACGCATGGGGCAGATCTACGCGGGCAAGAAGGATTACAGCAAGGCGGTTTCTCTTCTGGAAGACGCGCAAAAAATCGCACCCAAAGATTCCGTGGCCCGTTATCTGGAACAAATCCGCGCTTTGGCCCGCTCCAAGGGCGGGGGAATTTGATCCCCCCGAAAAAGTTCCTGGATGCTCTCGACTGGTTGACTGGTTTACCCGTCAGATTGGGGGCATTCCCGGACAGCAGGTATGCTGACGGCTGACAGCAGCCCACGTCTTGTGGTAGTCTCTTTTCTGTGAAAGTTTTTGCTCGGATTGTTCTTGGGATCATTCTGGCGTTTCCTGCCGCCGCGGTCGCGTCTTCCGGCGGCACCAGCACCCCCGAATCCAAGGTGACGGCCCCTCTGCAGGTTGATAAACAGGCACAGGACACCAAGCCTCAATTGCTTCTGGCCTACCAGCCCATTTATCCGCGCGAGCATCTGTTGGCCGGTAAGCCGGGCTCTGCTTCGGTGGTGTTCACCATCAACAGCGCCGGGCGCGTGGTTTCTCCGCATCTGGAGGAAGCCTCCCACCCTTTGTTCGGGAAAGCAGTCATGTCGGTCATTCCTTACTGGGAATACCTGCCCGCCAAGCGTTTCGGGACTGTTTCTCCGGTCAAGGTGCGGCAGAAATTCACCTTCAAGCCTTCAGTCGATTCCTATTTCTCCGCCGAGTTCTACGACTTGGCCAAGCGTCCCATCCCGGTCCTCCCCATTGTCGGACCCCGTCCCCTTTATCCCGCGACGCTGCGCGGTAAAAACCTCAGAGGATACGCCGATGTGATATTGACCGTGAATCCTCTGGGCAAGGTGACACAGAGTCGTCTGGGGGATTTCACCCACAAGGATTTTGGGCAGCCTGCCTTGGATGCGGCCGGACAATGGGAATTCCGCCCCTTCGATCCCTCGCTCCGTTATGAGCAGGAAACGGGTACCAAACCGGTTTTCCTCACTCCCAACTATGGGAGCTACCAGGTCAAGTTGACCCTGCTATTCCATCCAGAGTCCAGCAACAGACCGCCCTTTGATCTGAGGCGCGTCCAATAACTGGGTTATCCGGGCAGGCTCTGAATCGATGGGATCTGGTATCAAATCCCGACCCTGCCCGGCCGCGTGAATTCCCCGGCGATTCCGGCCTGGTCCTTGAGGATGAGTTTGCCTTCCTTGGAGAATTCAAACTCGTAGGTGTTGGGTAAAACATTGGGAAAGATTAAGGTGATCTTGTTGCCCTCTTTGATTTCCCATTTGCCGGCAGTCTGGTCGAAGTAAAAAGACCCATCGGATTCGAAGCGGATGGCCTTGACCCGGAAATGATTGGCTTCAGGCACAGGAACCCACTCGCCCATCATGTCGGGGCCTTTTTTGGCACAGGCGGAGATACCCACCAGCATCAAGATCGCGGATAGAAGGAGGCAGACTCTTATGGGATTCAAGCAGGAGTTAAAAATGTTCATAGGTAGATCATTCTGATTTCTTTGAGTCAAAACAAGGTTGAAAAGGCTACAAAATGAAGACTTTCTGCCTGCGTTGCACCCCTTGTCTCCCCTCTTGCGTCCGGCGGGGCACGTCGAAGTTGCTCCCAATCGGCTTTTGATATCGCGCAGGTAGTTTGCTTCAGGAATCAGCGCGTCGATTGAGCTCGGATTTGATGTCTTGCACGTCCTCCCCAAAAGCCTGGCGGCGTGCCTCCAACGCAGGCCGGATGATTTCCGCCCGCACATCTATTTCTTTCCCGTAGAGCGCGTTCCAAATCTGCCGCACGTTGTTGACGGGATCACCCGCAGGGTTTTCTTCATCAAAGCCCGGACGGAAGATGTCCACCGCTTCCGCCAAAGCCGCTTTCAACTCTCCTTCGCTGGGATGGCCGGTTTCTCTCATCACCAGGGCGAAAGCATTCAGATCTTTGGGGGCGCAGCGCGGTATTTTGGCAACCAGAATGTCCACGGGGTGCGGGAAGATCCAACGAACCGAACCTTGGCTTTCGGTGTGTGCCCGCAGCCTCCAGGCAGGACTGGAGCGAAAAACATTCGCCGGTGTTTGCTCCAGATAAAAGGGTCTCTGGCCTTTGCCCAACCCCGCTTCATGAATCAAGCCGGTCAAATCATCAGCGGAAATGAGGTCCACGTCTGCACTGAGGAATGAGGCATCCAAGGTTAATTGCAGGGGGGCGGAGCCGAAGACAACGATCTCGAATTCGCCGCGGCCTTCAAGAAGTCGTCCAAGTTGCTGGAGCAAGACGCCGGCAGGAGTGTCCCAGTTGAGGCGCGGTTTCCAGGGCCAAGCGGGATTATCCTCGCGCATGACGACGTCGTGCCTCCAAAGTCGCAAGCGCTTGGTCAATCAGCCGGTTTTCAACCCCCGGATCACGGCTGAGAAGCCGGGCGATGCGGCGATCCCGGTCATTCCAGCAGGCCTTCAGGTGCAACCGGGCGCAAATACGGGAGGCCCGCCAGAATGGGTCTGGCCGGTCGGCGGAATAGGTTCGTTGGTTGGGGCCGATCACCATCCTACCCTAGGCGAAACAGGGAGAATCGACAAGCCTGCCTTCCGGCCTCTTCCCCTCTTGCGTCCGGCGGGGCATGCCCTACGATGCGCCATCCCAAAGATGAGACGGATCGAAGCGAGGGCGAAGTTTTTCTTCGACGGAGACACCAAATTCCGGGTCCAAGGTGTGACTTACGGACCCTTCCCCGTGCGCGAGGAAAACGGCAAGGAATGGTATCTTCCCTTCCCGGACCAAGTCGGGCGCGATTTCGCCCTCATGACGGCCGCCGGGATCAATCTCGTCCGCGTCTACCACCACCCCCCGCGCTGGTTCTTTGACCTGGCCCAGGAGCATGGCCTCCGCGTCCTCACCACCATTCCATGGCCGCTGCGCTGGCTCTTCCTCGACGACCGGCCCATGCGCATCCGCATCCGCCGCACGGTCCGTGAGATCGCCCGCGAGCAGGCCGGGCATCCCGCCCTCTTCGGCTTCTACGTCGACAATGAGATGCAGACCGATCTGGTCCGCTGGTACGGACCCCGCCGGGTGGAGAATTTCCTCGATACCCTCATCGACATCATCAAGCAGGAAGACCCCGGAGCCCTGGTTTCCTACGCCAACTTCCCCCCCACCGAATACCTCAGCCCCCGCCACGTCGATTTCTTTTCCTACAATGTCTATCTCCACGACATGAAGGATTTCCGGGGCTACCTGGCCCGCCTGCAGAATCTGGCCGGGGAAAAACCCCTCCTCATCGGCGAGTTCGGAATGGACACCATCCGCCATCCGGAGTCCGAGCAGGCCGACCTCATCGGCAGCCACTACCACGAGGTCTTTTCCGGTGGGGCCGCCGGAACGATCGTTTTTGCCTGGACGGACGAATGGTACACCGGCGGGCAGTTGATCACCGACTGGGCCTTCGGCCTGGTCAAGGCCGACCGACGGCCCAAGGAGGCCTATCACCGCATTGCTGCGACCACGCTCAAGTCCGGTGAACCCCTGTGGAAGAAGTTCCCCGCCGCCAAGCCCTGGCCCAAGGCCAGTGTGGTGGTGTGCAGCTACAACGGTGCGCCCACCCTCCGCGGTTGCCTGGAAGCCCTGGAAAAATTGGAATACCCGGACTTCGAGATCATCGTGGTGGACGACGGGTCGAAGGACGACACCCAGGAAATCCTGGCCGATTTTCCCAAGGTCCGGAACCTCCGTCAGGAGAACAAGGGCCTGAGTGTGGCCCGCAACGTCGGGGCCGCCGCGGCCACCGGTGAGATCATCGCCTACACCGACTCCGACTGCATGCCCGATCCCGACTGGCTGTACTTCCTCATCCAAACCCTGCTGGCCGAGCCCTTCGCCGCAGTGGGCGGACCGAACATTTCCCCGCCTGCGGTCAACTGGGTGCAGGCTTCCGTGGCCGCCGCCCCTGGATCCCCGAGCCATGTGCTCCTGAACGACAAAACCGCCGAGCACGTGCCCGGTTGCAACATGGCCTTCCATCGCTGGGCTCTGGACATGATCGGGGGCTTCGACGCCATCTACCGCAAGGCGGGGGACGACGTCGATGTCTTCTGGCGTCTGATCCAACTCGGCCAGATCATCGGCTTTTCCCCGGCGGCGGTGGTCTGGCATCATCGCCGCTTCACCGTCAAAGCCTACTTCAACCAACAAAAGGGTTACGGCGAAGCCGAGGCCCTGCTGCGTTACAAACACCTCAACTATTTTGATTCCTCCGGTTCGGCCCGTTGGCGAGGCGTGATTTATGGCGTGCCGGTGATGGATGAAATTTTCGGCAAGCCGGTCATCTACCACGGGGAGTTCGGCATGGGTTTCTTCCAATCGATCTACCGTCGTCCACCGATGGATTGGACCTGGGTGGTCGGCAGCCTGCAGTGGAACCTCCTGACCCTTTTCATCCTCTTCCTTTCCTCCCAAGTCGTTCAGATCCGCGTGGTGCCGTTGCTCATGTTCGGCATGACCCTCGTCGGGGCGCTCTCCTACATGGCCAGCGCGCGCATGGAACCCAAACACGACACCATCCTCTCACGCCTGCTCCTGCTTTACCTGGCCTGGGCCCAGCCCATCGCCCGGGCCTGGGCGCGTTACATCACCTGGCTGGCCGGCAAGCGCACCCCCGCCGCGGTGTTGGAATCCCGCGAGGAAGAACCCCACGACACCCCCGATTTGTTTTCCTGCGGCAAGTTGAATTACTGGAGCGAAAACCACAAGGACCGCACCCAACTGCTGGCCGCCATCCTCCGCCTGCTCGACAAAGAGGGCTGGAAATACGTTCCCGACAACGGCTGGTCCGACTGGGATGTGGAAATCTTCGCCGGCCGCTGGTGGCATATCCGCCTGCGGACACTGACCGAATATTATCCCAAAGGCAAAATCATGGTCCGGGTTTCCAATACGGCCGTCCTGAACAGCTTCACGGTTCTCATGGCCGTCCTTATTGCCGGCGCCATCACGGTGTTCGGCCTGGCCTTCGAGGAGGCACGTCCATACCTCTTTGCTGCCGGCCTGCTCCAGGTCACCTACTGGCTCGGGCGGGCACTCCTCATCCGCCGCCGGGTGGCTGAGTTGATCGAGGCCGCCGCGATCAGCATCGAGATCCTCCCCGTGCGGGGCGGGGCAAAGCCGTGAACCTTTACCGGCGGATCGCCTACTTCTACCGGCCCTTCGTGCCGACCATCCTCCTGGCCCTGGTGTTCCTGTTGGCCAGCATCGGTCTCAAGCTCCTTTCCCCCTGGCCGGTCGGTTGGGTCTTCAACCTGCTCAAGGAAGGCACCACCTCGGCCGAACTGCCCCTCATCGGCCGCACCGTAGGCATGGGCGAGGCCTTGCTCTGGGCGGTCTTCTCCCTCATCGCGATCCAACTGGTCTGGGGCGTCTTCAACCTGTTCAACAACTACTGGCTGATCGAAATCGGCCTGCGCGCCCTTCTCCGTTTGCGCACCGAGGTCTTCGCCCGCCTGCAATACCTCCCGCTCAAATTCCACGACTACCGTCGCAGCGGGGATTCCTCCTTCCGCGTCGCCTACGACACCCAGTCGATCCAGACTTTTTTCAACCGCGGGTTCGTGACCATCGTCAGCAGTGGCCTGACCCTGGCCGGTTTCCTGGCCGTCATGTTGAGGGAAAGTGTCTTCCTGACCCTGGTCTCGGTTTCCGTCATCCCGTTTCTTCTCGCCGCCATCTACTACTTCGCCCACCGCGTCCGCCGCGACAGCACCGATGTCCAGGTGCGCGAAAGCGCGGTGCTGTCCCGTGTCACCGAGGCCCTGAGCGCCATCCGCGTTGTCCATGCCTTCGGGCGGGAGGAAAACGAAATCCGCCGTTTCGAGGGAGAGGCCGAGGGATCACTCAGCGCCAACCGCCGCCTGACCCTGACCCAGGTCGTCAGTTCGCTCGTGGTCGGACTGATCACCACCGCGGGCACGGCCGCCCTGATTTACTTCGGAGCCCAGGAAGTCCAGCAGGGCCGGCTGGATGTCGGGCGGCTCTTCGTTTTCATATCCTATCTGGCCATGTTTTACCAGCCACTCGAGCAACTCAGCTACACTGTCTGGGCCATGGAAGGTGCGGCGGCCGGGGCTTCACGCGTGTTCGAGGTGCTGGATACCCGCGACGAGGTGCCCGATGCGCCGGATGCGGGCGTCTTTCGTCCGGGCAAAGGACGTATTGAGTTGCAGGGGGTGACCTTTGCCTATGAGAAAGAACGGCCTGTTCTGGGCGGCATCACCTTGACCGTGGAGCCCGGCCAGACCGTGGCTTTGGTGGGCGGGACCGGGGCCGGCAAAACAACCATCCTCTCCATGATTCCCCGCTTTTACGATCCCGACAGCGGGGTGGTGAGAGTGGACGGCCAGGACCTCAAGACCGTGACCAAGAAATCCCTGCGGGAACACATGTCCCTCGTGCTGCAGGATACATTGCTACTGAACGGCTCCATCAGGGACAACATCACCTACAGCCGGCCCGGGGCCACCCAGGGGGAGGTGGAAGCAGCAGCCCGTGCCGCTCAGGCTGATGGTTTCATCGCCACACTTCCCCAGGGATACGATACCGAGGTGGGCGAACGTGGGGTTCGACTGAGCGGAGGCCAGCGCCAGCGCATCGGCATCGCGCGGGCCTTTCTCCGTCGTGCCCCCATTCTGTTGCTCGATGAACCGACGAGTGCGCTGGATTTGAAAACCGAGGCCGAATTGATGGGGGCGCTCAAAGCCCTCATGGCCGATCCCACGACGCTCATCGTGACCCACCGGCTGGGTACCGTGCACGAGGTGGACAGGATCTTCGTCCTCGAGCATGGCAGGATTGTCGAATCCGGCACCGGCCCCGAATTGTTGGGCAAACGGGGTCTTTACCACCAACTATGGAACGCGGCCAAAGGTTGACTTGGCTGCCCCGATAATGGTGTCTGACACCATTATGGGGAAATGACTGAGCCGCCGACCATCAGGAGCTCGGGCTCCTCGCGTGACTGGATGACGGATTCCGCGGGGTCGCTGTTTTCCGGCCAGGGGAAGGCCACCAAGTCGGCGAAGGCGCCCGGTTTGATCACCCCCAGTTTGCCTTCCAGCCCGAGTGCCCGGGCTGGATTCACGGTGACCATGCGCAGCCATTCCATTTGCGGGATGTCGCCAAAAGTCCAGCGGGCTTGGCGGATTTCGGCGCGCAGGTCGAGGGTGTCGTTGCTGGCCAGGCTGTCGGTGCCGAGGCTGATGGTGCAGCCCGATTCACGCAGCCGCTCCATGGGAAAGCGGGTGTGGCCGAAGTAGGCGTGGCACTTGGGGCAGTGAACGACATGCAGGGGGTGACGTCGCAGGAGCGGCCAATCGTATTCCTGGAGGTAATTCAAGTGCACGGCCAGGCAGCGTTCATGGAGCAGGCCGTGTTCCAAGAGGTGTGAGAGCGCGGATCCGTGGCCGCAATCTTCCATATTGCGCCCTAATCCGGCCAGGAATTCATGCAGCGGACCCTCCCCGTAAAGAAACATTTCCTGTTCCTCGATCGATTCGGCGATGTGGGTGGTGATGGGCATGCCCGACTGCTCGCTGCAGTGCTTGGCCAGACGGTAGAGCTCGATCGAGGCGGTGTAGGGGGCGTGGGGACTGAGGCCGAAGCCACCGAGCCAGTCCGGGTGGCTGTCGAAGAACTGCAGGGCGCCGAGCAACATTTCCTCGTGGGCCAGGTGGGTGCGCAGGTCGATCAGTTCGAGGAACCACCAGGTGCGCAGGGGGGGGCGGTCCATGCGGAGCATGAGTTCCGGGAAGGCCTCAATATTGAGTACCGTGGTGCAGCCGGATTTTTGCAACAACTGGAAGCCCAGTTGGATGGAATGGAGGAAGTCGTCCGAACTGAAGTTTTTCTTGAGGGCGTTGATCCGCTTGATCCATTCGGTGAAGCTGCTGCCCTGGAAAAGGGCGCCCTTGAAGGCGGTGTAGTCGAGGTGGCAGTGGGCGTTGACCAGACCCGGCATCAGGACGCAGCGGCCGAGTTTCCGCACTTCCTCGCCGGGGCGGGGCTGCAGCCCGGGCCCGACATCCACGATCAGGCCGTTCTCCACCCGCACCCCGCCCGGGAAGGGGTCAGGGGCGTCCATGGTCAGGACGGCATCGGCTTGGATCAACATCTTGCAGGATGGTGGAGCAGGGCGTGTTCCGGATCAACAGAGGAACGAAAGAGGCAAGCCCGGGAGGGTGGTCTTCACCCGCCTGTCACCCCCTCTCAATCGTTTCGCCGCAAAGCCTCGATTTCGTCCTTCAACTCCGCACGGTCGGCGGGGTCCATGCGGTCGATGAAGAGGACGCCCTGGAGGTGGTCGTATTCGTGCTGTACGGCGCGGCCGAGGAGGCCGGCAGCCTCGAAGGTGTGGGTCTTTCCCTCCAGATCCTGGTGGGTCACTTTCACGCGGTAACCGCGGACAATATCGGCGGTGAGTCCGGGGAAGCTGAGGCAGCCTTCGGGTCCGGTTTCTTTTTTCTTGGTCATTTCGATGACCGGGTTGACCAGAACCAGGGGCATGTGCTCGTGGGGGTCGGTTTCCTTGCCATCGACCCATTTGCGCGAAGGACGCTCCTTGCTGACTTCTGGGGTGATTTCGATGACGCAGAGCTGGAGGTCCTGGCCGATCTGCTGGGCGGCCAGGCCTACGCCGTGGGCGGCGCGCATGGTTTCGATCATGTCAGCGACCAATTGGCGGATTTCCGGGGTGATGGCGGGGACGGTGCGGCCCTTTTTCCGGAGCACCGCATGGCCGTAGGGGATGATGGGGAGGATCATGGGGAGTTGAACAGGAGGTAACAGAGCAAGGCAAATCAGGGTTGGTTGGCTCCGGGGAGGATCATTCTGTGAATGCCCTTCTTGAGGGTGGTTTCGTGGAAGTTGATCAGGAGGCCCAAGGGAATGTTGAGAAGTTTCATGTAGGTGATGAGTTGGGCTTTGTGGATGGGTAAAACGGTTTCAACGGCTTTGGCTTCGACCAGCAGGCAATCCTCGATGAGGATGTCAAAACGGAGAGGTTCGTCGATAACCAACCCCTTGTAGGTGAATTGCACACGTTTTTGGGAGGTGCAAGTGAGATGGCGAAGCTGCAGTTCATGGATCAAACAACGCTCGTAATAGGATTCCATCAAGCCAGGGCCAGTTTCCCGATGGACCTCAATGGCAGCACCAATGACGGACTCGGTGAGGGCCGCGGCCTTGGGATAAAGTGGATGCATGCCTTGCTCCGTTGTCTCTGTTAACTCCTGTTCAAGTTCAAGGCTTAGATCCCGGTTTTTCGGTGAAGAGGGAGAGATCGGATAGGCCGGCCTCCTTGGCGGCGTCCATGACTTTGACGAAGAAGCCCAAGGGCACTTCCTCGTCGGCCTTGAGGGCGAAGACCGGGGCGCCCAGTTCTTTCTGGGTCTGTTTCAACTCCGTGGTCAGGGTGGCGAGCTGGACCTCGCGGGTGCCCACGAAAATTTTCTGGTCCTTGGTGGCGTAGAGGATGACCGGCTCGGTGGGTTTCGTTTCCTCGGTGCCCTGGGTCGACTCCGGCAGGTTGATCCGAACCTCGGGTTCGTTCTTGCGGAAGGTGGTGGTGACGATGAAGAAGAGGAGGAGGATGGTGAGGATGTCCATCAACGAGACGAGGTTGATGACGAGGGGGCGGCGCTGGCGGGTGTAGAACCGCATGGGATCATGGCTCCGGGTTTTTGCCGGGGACCGGGGCCTCGGGCTTGAGGTATAGCTTGGTCAAGAGGTCCATGCAGGCGCTCTCCATCTCCGCCGACATGGCTTCGATTTTCTTCGTGTAGTAGCTGTGGGCGATGAGGGAGGGGATGGCGATGACCAGGCCGAAAACGGTGCAGTTGAGGGCCTCGGAGATCCCCTTGGCGATGAGGATGCCCTGGGTGGCGATTTTGTCGGAGCCGATGCCGGCGAAGACGTAGATGAGGCCGGAGACTGTGCCGAGGAGGCCGAGGAGGGGGCCGATGCCGGTGACGATTTCCAATACAACGAGGCCTCGGTCCATGCGGGTGATTTCAGTGCGGGCCTGGGTTTGGATGGCTTCCATGTTTTCGGATTTGCTCCAGGGCAGGTGTTCCAAAGCAATGCGGACCAGCCGGGAGAGGGTCGAATCCCCTGAGGCCACGTATTGTTCGAGTTCGTCGGTGGAGGCACCGATGCGGAGGCGGGTGATGGCGTTGAGGAGGGGCTCGGGGAGGATGAGGGAGCGGCGGAGGGCGAAGCCGCGTTCGAGGATGAAGGAAAGGGAGACGATGGAGGCCACGATCAGGGGGATCATGAAGACGCCGCCGACGCTGAAGAAATGGATGATTTTTTCGATCATGGTGGTGTGAAGAAACCGGAAGATAGCGGCAGCCGGCGGGCGATGCCAGCGGGAATCTTCGGCCGACCCGGGCAAAAAGAAACCCCCGGGATGGTGGGTCCCGGGGGTTTGAAAAGTGGGGGTGGGCGTTCGCCACGCGCTCTTTCCCGATGGCTGGCATTCGGCGCTCCACCTTGCGGTGGGCTGCCAGCTTCCCGACGCTATTCTCCACGGCAAGCGGAGTCTCCGGCCTCGTAGCAGGGCCGTCCCGATGGTCACCCATGCGGGATTATTGAGTGAGGCCTCTCGGCTGGGTTCGGTGGCCGCCTGCCGGCGGCTCGCTCGCCCAACTGGGTCCAGACACGCCGACGAATGATCGGATTCCGCGTCTGGACCGGTTTCTTCAGGGACGGCTGCCGCTTTTGGCGGCACGTTGGCCCTGAATGACGGGTCTGACCTCTTAACTCTCAGGTTGCTTTTCGATTCGTCATCCGGCGGCGCCGTTTGTAGCGCTGCCGGAATCAGGAGGTTTTGTCCGCCTTGCCCGGCGGACCCACTCCCCGACACGTCCGTCCCCTTGCGTTTTCCAGCCCGTGGCTGGAATCTTGTGGAGTTTGGTTCAACTCCGGGACGACCGCCCCGTGCTGGTGCACAGTAGCAACCGTGACCCTCCGGGTCACTGTGTTCCCCCCGGCGTCGAAACACGCCAGGGTTCTCACTCGGATCGCCGTTGTTTCTTGGACCAGCCTTCGCCGGTTCCACGGCTTTCCGCCTAGCCCCTGATTTCGCAGGAGCTGGAGGTGTGCGACCACCTCCAGAGGGGCTGGTGAAAGTTGCCTGCCGCCGTGCCTTTCGGCCGTGCAGAGGGACCGGGCCACCAGCTGGCACCGATCGTTCCCCGGTCACCCGGGATTATCCCATCCGCCGGTTTCCCGGCAGACTTTTCTTTCAAAGAACTAAGTTCATGTGTAGCAATACCAATGGATTTGGCAAGAAAAACTTTGTCTAAGTAGTTTAATGGCAAGCACTTGTGAATAAGTTACTTCAATGCCCTGTGGTTATAAATCAAACAGGGCAAGCAGGTTAGGGGAACTATTTCCCAGTTGTACACCGGTTGTTCACCGTGGAAGATTTTTACTGCGAGGGCCCGAACCGGGCTTGGTTTGGATCGATTTCTGATTGAACGGACTTTCTGCTGCAGTGAATCGCCGTATTTGCCCTAAGGAACCTATGAACCCTATGGAGAATCACTGGGAGGTCACCAACCCCCTCGATCTTCTCGCCCCTCGCGCTCTCTGCGGTGGAATCCCCCGTCCTAGTTCCCGCAGGAACCCTTGGCCGGGGTCTGGCCCTGGAGCCATTCCCAGGCCTTGCGATAGCTGCGTGATTCGAGGTAATGCCTCAGCGGCCCCGGCAGGGAAGGGTCGGGATTCCGGCTGTGGGCCTCGAGGGCGATCACCGCGCGGGCGAGTTCGTCTTTCCCCTGGTTTTTCACCGAGGCCACGGCATTCAGATAATCCGCCAAGTCCCGCTGCACGTTTTGCAATGCGCTCATGGTGTCAAGATGCCGGGCTTCCGAAGGCTTGCAATCCCCTTGCGGCTGGATCGCCGCGACCGTTTGATGACGACGGTTGGGGGGAACTTGGCCAAAAAAGGGTTTGCCGCTCACTCCCCCCGGGAATACGATCCCGCTTTCACCATCCCACAACCCATTCTATGAGCAATCAACTCGACCAACTCAAAGCATTCACCACTGTGGTCGCCGACACCGGCGATTTCGAATCCATGAAGGCCTATGCGCCCCAGGATGCGACGACCAATCCTTCCCTCATTCTGAAGGCCGTGCAGAAAGAGGAATACAAAGCCCTCTTGCTCAAGGCCGTCAAAGATAACCCGGGTGCCTCGATCGAAACAATCACCGACCATTTGCTCATCCTCTTTGGGTTGGAGATCCTCAAGATTGTTCCGGGCCGTGTATCGACCGAAGTGGATGCGCGACTTTCCTTTGACTCCGCCGCCAACGTGGCCAAGGCCCGACAATTGATTTCGCTTTATGAAAAAGCGGGCATCGACCGTAAGCGCGTCCTGATCAAGATTGCTTCCACTTGGGAGGGGATCAAAGCGGCGGAAGTTCTCCAGAAAGAGGGCATCAACTGCAACCTGACCCTGCTTTTCGCCCTGCCCCAGGCCATCGCCTGCGCCGAGGGTGGGATCAAGCTCATTTCCCCGTTCGTCGGTCGGATCCTGGACTGGCACAAGAAAAACGCCGGGCGCGATTTCTCCCCCGCCGAAGACCCCGGCGTGCTCTCGGTGCGCAAAATCTACGACTACTACAAAAAATTCGGCTACCCGACCGAGGTCATGGGTGCGAGCTTTCGCAACATCGGTGAGATCCAGGAACTGGCCGGCTGCGACCTGCTGACCATCAGTCCGAACCTCCTCCAAGAACTCAAGGACAGCCAAGAACCCCTGGCGCGCAAGCTTTCGGCGGACGCGGCCAAGGCCAGCGCTGCCGAGAAAATCAGCCTCGATGAAAAAGCCTTCCGTTGGATGATGAACGAGGATGCGATGGCGACAGAGAAGCTTTCCGAAGGCATCCGGGGATTCGCGGTCGACTCGGTCAAACTGGAGAAAATGATCCAGGAAGCCCGCTGATCCGTGGCTGTGGAAGCATCCGCGACCCTGGTCCCCGGTTTGGTGTCGGTGACCTTCCGTGCCTTGAACGCGGTGGAGGTGCTGTCGGCTGCGGTACGCTGCGGTCTGCGCGGCATTGAATGGGGCGGGGACATCCATGTGCCGCACGGGGACACCGAAACCGCCAAGGCGGTGGGGGAGGCCACCCGGGAAGCGGGTTTGGGCGTGGTGTGCTACGGTTCCTACTTCCGCGCCGGACACAGTGAACAGGAGGGGCTTTCCTTCGATTCGGTGCTGGCTTCTGCCCGGGCCCTGGGGGCCCCGGTGATCCGCATCTGGGCCGGCACCCGGGCTTCTTCGCAGGCGGATGCGGCTTACCGGGACTGGGTGGCGCGGGAATGCCGCCGGGTGGCGGAACGGGCCGGAGGCGAGGGTTTGCGGGTGGCATTGGAGTTCCATGCCGGGACGCTTACGGATGATCTGGACTCGACTTTGAAACTGCTGGCCGAGGCCGACCAGCCTGCGTTGCGGACACTTTGGCAGCCCCGGCATGGGACGGGCCTTTCCGACCGTTTGAATGACCTGCGACATCTGGCGCCGTTCTTGGAGCATGTGCATGTCTTCCACTGGCCCGATGGGAAGCAGCGCCTTCCCCTGGCGGAGGGGGCGGCTTTATGGCAGCCCTGTTTCGAGGCCTTGCGGGGGGGCGGAAGGGATGTGCCCGTGCTCTTGGAATTTGTTCCAGGGGACGAGCCGGCGATTTTGGAAAGGGAAGCGCAGGCGCTCCAATCCTGGCTGTAGCATGTGGGTTGGCAAAAGAACCACCTTTTCCCCTTGTCAGGAACGCCTCCTGCTTGTTTCCTAGCGTTGCCGGGGATACGGCGACGCCAGCTATGCTGTTCTCCAAATACGCCACCGAAGGTTTTTTCGACGAGATGTTCGTCAAGTCCGGGCAACCGCGCCCCCACTACCGTGCCCTTCTCGAACGGTTCAAGGAATTGAACCGCCGTGATTTCGAGCGCAAGCAACAGGAGGTGGACCTTTCCTTCTTGCGCATGGGCATCACCTTCACGGTCTACGGGGACGAGGAGGGGACCGAGCGAATTTTTCCCTTCGACCTCATTCCCCGCATCATTCCCAACAAAGAATGGGAATTCCTGGAAAAGGGTCTGACCCAGCGCATCACCGCCCTCAACCTTTTCCTCAAGGACATCTACCACGAGCAGCGCATCATCAAGGAGGGGATCATCCCGGCGGAATACGTGCTTTCCGCCAAGCACTACCGGCCCGAGTTCATGGGCTGCAATGTTCCCCGCGACATCTACATCCACATCTGTGGCACCGACCTGATCCGCGACAATGACGGGCGTTACCTTGTCCTGGAGGACAATGGCCGCTGTCCTTCCGGGGTATCCTACGTGCTGGAAAACCGACAGGCCATGAAACGGGCCTTCCCGCATTTGTTCGACCGCATGGGCGTCCGCCCGGTGGATACCTACGCCGCCGACCTTCTGCACACCCTCCGCCACATCGCGCCTCGGGGCAAAGACGACCCGACCGTGGTGGTTCTGACCCCGGGGATCTATAACAGCGCCTACTTCGAGCATTGCTTCCTGGCCCGCCAGATGGGCGTGGAGATCGTCGAGGGGCGAGACCTCCTGGTCCGCGATGCCAAGGTCTACATGCGCACCACCAAGGGGCTCGAACAGGTCGACGTCATTTACCGCCGCATCGACGACGACTTCCTCGACCCGATGGTCTTCCGCAAGGATTCGGCCCTCGGCGTGCCCGGCCTGGTCAGTGCCTATCGCGCGGGCAACGTCAGCCTGGCCAACTCCATCGGCACCGGCGTGGCCGACGACAAGGTGATGTATTATTTTGTCCCCCGCATGATCAAATTCTACCTCGGAGAGGAGCCCCTCCTGCCGAACGTCGACACCTACCTGCCCAACGAAAAGCAGGACATGAAGTATGTCCTCGAGCACCTGCCCGAACTCGTGGTCAAGTCGGCCAACGAGGCCGGGGGCTACGGCATGATCATCGGTCCCAAGGCGACCAAGGCCGAACTCAAAGAATTCCGCGACAAGATCATCAAGGAACCGCGCAACTTCGTCGCCCAGCCGACGATCTCCCTTTCCCGCCACCCCACCTACACCGACGGCGTCTTCGAGGGCCGCCACATCGACCTCCGTCCCTATATCCTTTATGGCGATAAAGTGCGTATCATGCCCGGTGGTCTGACCCGGGTGGCCCTGCGCAAGGGTTCGCTGGTGGTCAATTCTTCCCAGGGCGGGGGCAGCAAGGACACCTGGGTGCTTTTCGGAGACGAATGATATGCTGTCGCGTGTAGCCGATTCCCTGTTTTGGATGGCCCGCCAGACCGAGCGGGCGGAGAACATCGCCCGCATCGTCGATGTCAACCTCCAGCTATTGCTCGATTACCAGAAGCTGGATGACAAGGCGTTGAAGCAGCATTGGGAGCCGCTGGTGGTCAGTCTGGGGGATGAGGAATTGTTCGCCAAGCTGCACAAGAAGGCCGACAGCGCGAACGTGACCGACTTCCTGACCTTCAATCCCAAGAACCCCAACTCCATCCTCATGTCGGTGACGGCGGCGCGGGAAAACGCCCGTAGTGTGCGCGACCAGATTTCCCAGGAAATGTGGGAGGAGATCAACCGGCTTTACCTTTTTGTCCGGGCCCGGGATGCCAAAAAAATCTGGAAACAAAGCCCGACCGCGTTTTACCGCGAGGTCAAACAAAGCTCCTATTTGGTCCAAGGCCTGGCCAACGCGACCATGCCCCGGGATGAACGCCGCCAGTTTTTCACCGCCGGCCTCTTCTTGGAGCGTGCCGACAAGACCACCCGGCTGCTGGATGTCAAATACCACAATCTCCAGGCGGAAGTGGCCGGAGAAGCCGCGGCCAGCGTCGATTCCGTGCAATGGGCCGCGGTGCTCCGTTCCTGCAGCGCCTATGAAACCTACCAGCAGACCTACAGCACCGACATCCTCCCCTGGAAAGTGGCGGAGCTGCTGATCTTCAACGACAGCTTCCCGCGTTCCATCCGTTACTGCGCCAATACCCTGGACCAGTCCCTGCGCAGCATTTCCGGCAGCACTCCCGGCACTTTCACCCGGGAGGCCGAGCGCATTTCCGGGCGTCTCCTTTCCGAACTCAATTACAGCACCCTGGACGACGTCCTCCGGCTGGGGTTGCACGATTATCTGGATGAACTGCAGCAGAAGCTCAACGCCATCGGTTCGGCCATCTACACCAGCTACATTTCCCACGCCACCACCTCCCTCGAGGAGGAAATCCAGATCCAGAAACAGCAGCAGCAACAACAGCAGTAATTGAAACCAGGCAAGGGTTCCATGGCCAGGCGGGTTCGGCGGTCGGTGGGTGCTTGCCAACGGCGGGGAAGCGGCTAATCCCAATTTATGCCTGTATCTGTTGTCACCGGTGCTTCCGGGTTTCTGGGTTCCCATCTCTCCGACCGCCTGCTGGCCGAAGGCCATGAAGTCATCGGCATCGACAATCTCCTCACCGGCAACACTGCCAACATCGAGCACCTGGCCGGCAACAGCAAATTCAAGTTCATCAAGCAGGACGTCACGGAATACCTCTACATCCCGGGCAAGGTCGATTTCGTCTTCCATTTCGCCTCCCCGGCCAGCCCGATCGACTACCTCGAACTTCCCATCCAGACCCTCAAGGTCGGTTCCCTCGGCACGCACAAGACCCTCGGTCTGGCCCACGCCAAAGGGGCGGGCTACCTCATCGCTTCAACCTCGGAATGCTACGGCGACCCCCTGGTCCACCCGCAGAAGGAAGATTACTGGGGCAACGTCAATCCCATCGGGCCGCGCGGCGTCTACGACGAGGCCAAGCGCTTCGCCGAGGCCATGACCATGGCCTACCACCGCCACCACGGGGTCAATGCCCACATCGTCCGCATCTTCAACACCTACGGCCCCCGTATGCGCCTGCGCGATGGACGCGTCGTCCCGGCCTTTGTCGGTCAGGCCCTGCGCGGCGAGCCGCTCACGGTCTTCGGCGACGGTTCCCAGACCCGCAGCTTCTGTTACGTCTCCGATCTGATCGATGGCATCTTCCGTCTTTCCCAAAGTAATTTCCATGAACCGGTCAACATCGGCAATCCGAATGAAATGACCGTGCGCCAGTTCGCCGAGGAGATCATCAAGGTCACCGGCAGCAAGAGCACCATCATTTCCAAGCCGCTTCCGGTCGATGACCCCAAGCAGCGCCGTCCCGACATCACCCGGGCCAAGACCCTCTTGGGATGGGAGCCGAAGGTGGGCTTGAGTGAAGGACTGGCCAAGACCATTCCCTGGTTCCAGGCCCGGCTCGAAAGCTGATGAAAGCCGGCCGCGCCGCCCCGTTGTTCCTGGCCCTGGCCGTCTCCGCTTCCGCCCTCGTCGCCCCGGTTCGGGGGCAAACCCTGCCCACCACCGTGCCCCCGGCCCCGGCTGGGGCCAACGATGAGGCCCGCTACCGTAGTGCGGTGGTCTTCTCCAGCGTGCTCGAATTGATCCGGGAAGAATACGTCGATGCGGGCAGCGTGGATTATGAAAAACTGACCTACGCCGCGCTCGACGGCATGCTGGCATCGCTTGATCCCTACAGTGAATTCCTCGACCCCGAGGGCTATTCGGCCATGCGCAGTGAAACCGAGGGCGAATTCGGCGGGCTGGGGATCTACGTCGGCATGCTCCCCAACCGCACCTTGGTCGTCAATATGCCGGTCGAGGGCGGTCCCGCGGCCAAGGCCGGGTTGCTGCCCGGGGATTGGGTGGTCAAGATCAATGGGACATCGACCAAAGGCATGAGCGTGCGTGATTCCGTCCAGGCCATGCGCGGCAAACCGGGTGAATCGGTCCAGCTCCTCATCTTCCGGCCCTCCACCAACGAAACTTTGGAAGTCGCGGTGGAGCGCGAACTCATCAACGTGCCCACCGTGCGCGGGGTCCGCATCCTCCAGGAGTACACCCGCGGCAACAGCCGCGTGGGTTACATCCGCCTGGTGCAGTTCGGCGAAAAGACCGTGGCCGAGTTCGATGCCGCCCTCCAGCAGTTGCAGAACGAGGGGGCCAACGGGCTGGTCCTCGACCTGCGCAACAACCCGGGCGGCCTGCTCGATGTCTCGGCCCAGATCGCCGGTCGCTTCGTCCCGGCGGGCACGGTCATTGTCTCGACCGAGGGCCGCAAGGGGGTCTCCGAACGCAATTTTTTCCAGGCCAAGGGCCGGACCCATTTCCCCGACCTGCCCCTGGTCGTGCTGGTCAACCGCCACAGCGCCAGTGCGGCGGAAATTGTCTCTGGCGCCTTGAAAGATCTCGGCCGGGCCGTGCTGGTCGGCGATGTCACCTACGGCAAGGGCTCGGTCCAGACCGTCCAGCCCGTCGACCCCAATGCCAAGCCGCTGGTCGGCGTCCGTTTGACCACGGCCAAGTATTACACCCCCAGCCATGCCCCCATTCATGGGGTCGGCATCACGCCGCACATTCTCGTGCCGATCAGTTTGAAAGAGGAGCAGAATGTCCTCCGCCGCCAGAACTGGCACCTCCTCTCGCCCGAGCAGCAGACCGAAGTCCAGAACCTCCCCGACACCCAGCTCGGCCGCGCCGTCAACGCCCTCCAAGCCATCCAGCTCTACGGCGAACGCAAGCAATCCAAGCAGATCGCCTGGGTGAGGTGAGGGGCGGGGAAAAGTTTTAAGTTTTAAATAATGAAGTTTTAAGTGGGGAAGCTGGCGCCTTTTTACTACCACCGGTTTTTTGCGTGATCCTTGGTATTGAATCTTCCTGTGATGAGACGTCGGTCGCGCTGGTGCGCGAGGCGGGCGGGCGGCTGGAGATTTGCGGCCACCTGATCGCGTCGCAGATCGAGGCCCATCGCCCGTATGGCGGAGTCGTGCCGGAACTGGCCACGCGCCAGCATCTGCTGCGCTTGGACCCGATGGTGGCCCGTCTGCTGGAGGAATCAGGCACCGCTTTGTCCGACTTGGCTGGCATTGCCGTGACCCGCGGCCCCGGGCTGGCCTCGTCCCTGCTCATCGGGCTTTCCTACGCCAAGGGACTGGCCCTGGCCTCGGGCAAACCCTGGATCGGCATCAACCACATGGAGGGGCATCTGGTGTCCCCGTTTCTGACCACTGGCAACCCGCCGGCGTTCCCCCACGTGGCCTTGATCGTCAGCGGCGGCCACACCCTGTTGGTGGAAGTTCGCGGTCCGGGGGATTACCGGGTGTTGGGCACGACGCGCGATGACGCTGCCGGGGAAGCTTTCGACAAAGTGGCCAAGCTGCTCGGGCTGGCTTATCCCGGTGGCCCGGAGATTGAGAAACGTGCGCGCGGTGGCAATCCGGCAGCGGTGGACTTTCCCCGCAGCATGCTCGACTCGGGTGACCTGAATTTCAGCTTCAGCGGACTCAAAACCGCGGTTCGGATTTTTCGCGACAAAAACCCGGATTTCCCGGTGGATGATGTATGTGCGTCGTTCCAACAGGCGGTGGTCGACGTACTCGTGGCCAAAGCCCGGCGGGCCCTGCAACAGACTGGTGGTCGCCTGTTGGCGCTGAGCGGTGGGGTGAGTTGCAATTCGGCCCTGAGTGGGGCCTTGAAAAAAATGGCGGAAGGGGAAGGATCCCGTTTCATTGGTCCGGACCGGACGCTCAGCACCGACAATGCCGCCATGATAGCCGCCGCCGGTTTGCTCCGATTCCGCGCCGGCCAGATTTCCCCATGGGATCTGGATGTCGATCCCAACCTCAGGCTCAGCGTTCCGTGAATGGGGTTTAGCCTATCAAAACCTGAATGTCTCCGTGAACTTCCTGCTCTTCGTGGTAAGCAACTGCATAGAGCCGGATCAGCGCCGGACAATGAGGAAGATGCCGGCGACCAAGGCGAGCACCGCCATGACGACGGGCAGTCCCTTGAAGTGCAGGTCAATGAGTTGGATGACACCGGTGGCGGTGAGCCAGATTCCAGCAAGAAGAAGGCCGATATTTTTCATGGCCCCCCAATGTAAGGAGAAGAAGGGAACTTCCAATACCCAATCAATACCGAATAGATCGGGGGGATTATAGATCCGCTTTTTGCAGGTGGCGGGTGAAGAGGATGGCAAAGAGGGCCAGATAGGCGGTCGCGGCCAGTCCCGATTCGAAGGGGTTCAATTCCGCTGGCAGCGAGGCTGTGACGGATCGCACTGCCTGTCTTGCTGCTTGCGGAACAGGAAAGGATGCCAGTGCTTCAAGAACCTTGTCCGGCAGGAACAGCCAAGCCCGGGTGGGGCCAACAACCCAGGCGAACATCCAGCGTGCCACTGTTTCGAGGAACAACACGTAAGCCAAATATAGGATGATGGCCAAAGCGGTCTGGCGGATGAAGAGGCCGACCAGCGTACCGATGGCCAGATAACCCAGGGCCTGGAGAAAAAAGCCCAAGAGGGAAAACCAGGGTGGTAAGGATAATGTTCCAGTGAAAATCCCCACCAGTGAACCCAGGGCCAAGTAAACCCCGGTCCCCGCGAGCGACAGGGCGACGGCGAAGATTCCTTTGGACGCTGCCACTTCACCACGGGTCAGACCGAAAATCACGCTCTGCCGGAGGGTTTTGTGTTGGAATTCCGAGGTGATCATGAATACGCCCAGAAATCCCATGAGGAGGACGTTGGCCCAACTGCCGACCCAGGCCAGGAGTTGCCAGTTCTTGGGATGAACCAACATATCCTGCAAGGGTTTGACCGTGTCCCCATTGACGGTCATCTGGAAATTCTCCCCGATCAGATGGGTCATTCGGAAGCCCCCGGCAAACAGGAGCAGATAGAGCACCACCAGCGTGCGGAAGGTTCCATTGGGCAGGAAGCGGCGTGCTTCGATGGAAAGCAGAGAGGAGACTTTCATGAGCGGGTGATTTCCAGGAATTCCGCCTCGAGGCTGCGCGATTTCGAGGTGATGTGGTTGAGCGTGATTCCTTTATCGAAGGCTTGGCGGTTGATCTCGCCGGGCACATGCCCGTCTTCCAGTTCGAAGATCAGGCGCACGCCCTCGCGCTTGAGGTTCAGCACGTAGGGCAGTGACGCCAGCAACTGGTGAAGCTTTTCCGCGTCCTCCTCGGAGGTGACGGCTTCGACAACCGGGCGTCCGCCCAAGATGGAGCCCACCGCTCCCGAGGCCAGGCACCGGCCCTGTTTGAGGATGGCCACGTGACTGCAGATTTTCTCCACTTCATCGAGGATGTGGCTGGCCAGCACGATGGTTTTGCCCTGGGAGGCGATTTTTAGAAGAATGCGACGGACTTCGATCATCCCCTCGGGGTCGAGGCCGTTGGTCGGTTCGTCAAGGATGAGCACATCTGGATCGCCGACCAGGCAGGAGGCGATGGCCAGGCGTTGTTTCATCCCCAGGGAGTAGGTCTTGAAAGGGGAAGCACGTCGTTCTTTCAATTGGACGAGTTCCAGGAGCGGATCAGGGTCGAAGTGGGACAAGCCCTTGATCGCGGCGACGAGGGCCAGATTTTGATCGGCGTCGAGGTAGGGGTAGAAGTTCGGGGTTTCGAGGAGGGCGCCGATCCGGCGGCGGACGCGCGGGCCTTCGGAGCCGTCGAACCAAGTGAAAGTGCCTGAGGTCGGGCGGAGTACATCAAGGATGGTGGCGAGAAAGGTGGTTTTGCCGCTGCCATTGGGGCCGAGGAGGCCGAAAACCTGGCCGGCATCAATGGATAGATCGAGGCCGTTGAGGGCGGCGACGCGGCCATAGTGTTTGGTCAGGGCCTGGGTGGAAAGGACGGGCATGGTCCGAAAGGATACGCAGGCGCCGGGCCGCTGGGAAGCTGGGAATCTAAGGGGGATCGGGGTGTCGTTTGAGGGAACAGGGCGGTGTTCGTAAAGATCAACCCCGGGGTGCAAAGGTGCGCACTTGCGGCGGGAGCAGGGGTTTGCTGAAGTCAGTCCCCATGACTCCCCGATTGCCTGAAAATCATACGCCCACATGGAGGGAAGCGGTGCGTTTTTGGGGTCGGTTGGGTTTGATTTCGTTCGGGGGACCGGCCGGTCAGATCGCGATCATGCACCGGGAATTGGTGGAGGAGAAAAAATGGGTTACGGAACCCCAATTCCTCCACGCGCTCAATTATTGTATGTTGCTGCCGGGACCGGAGGCCCAGCAACTGGCGACCTATCTGGGTTGGCGGATGCACGGCGTCCGTGGCGGGGTGGTGGCCGGAGCCCTGTTTGTCTTGCCGTCGGCACTCCTCCTGTGGGGCTTGAGTTACGTTTATGCCGCCTATGGCAACTTGCCGGTCCTTTCGGCGATCTTCTACGGCTTGAAGTGCGTCGTTCTGGCCCTGGTGATTGAGGCGGTTTTAAGGCTGTCGAAAAGGGCACTGAGGGGTCCCCTGCCGGCGGCAGTGGCGGTACTGGCTTTTTTTGCGATCTTTGAGTGGCAGGTTCCTTTTCCCTTTTTGGTGGTGGGTGCGGCTTTGATCGGTTGGGCGGGCAGTTTTGTTTTTCCAAAGGGTCCCGGGTTGTTGCGACCGGAATCCGGGCGGGAGACACCCGTGCGCGACAACGGGAGAGTTTCTCCAATTTCTACCGTGCGTGTTGCCGTGATTTGTCTGTTGTTATGGTGGGCTCCCCTGGGAGCGGCGTTCTGGGTGTTCGGCGGGGAAAGCATCCTGTTCCGGCAGGGGATTTTTTTCAGCCAGGCGGCCTTGGTGACTTTCGGAGGGGCCTATGCGGTGCTGCCTTACGTGGCCGATCATGCGGTCTCCGCCGGTTGGGTCGGACCGGAACAGATGATGGCCGGGCTTGCCTTGGCGGAATCCACTCCGGGGCCCTTGATCATGGTTCTACAATTCGTCGGTTTCCTCGGCGGTTGGCAGAATCCCATGGAGGGCATTCCGCCGCTCGTGGCCGCCACACTTTGTGCCGTTCTGACCACTTGGTGCACGTTTCTGCCCAGTTTTCTCTTCATTCTGGTGGGGGCCCCTTATGTCGAACGCTTGCGGGGGTGGGCGCGTTGTGACGCCGCCCTGACCGCGGTGACTGCCGCCGTGGTGGGGGTGATCCTCAACCTCGCCCTTTGGTTCGGTTCCCACTTACTTCTTCCCTTCGGCGGACGTTTCGATGGCACGGCGGCCATCCTGGCCCTCCTTGCTTGGATCGCCCTCAACAAGCATGTGCCCGGAGGGGTGCTGTCGGTGATTGTGGCCGGGGGTGCCGCCGGGTGGCTGGTCCACGTCCTCGGTTGGGCGGGGTGAGGGGTGGATGACGGATGACGGTGGACCAAGGACCAAGGACCAAGGACGCTTACCCTAAGTCAGAATCGGTTCATGATCCAGCCGAGGAGGAGAACTTGGGGGACGGTGACCAGGGGCAGGAAAAGGGCGATCTTCCAGGAACCGGTGGTTTGCTTCAACGCCATGATCTCGGTGTAGTCGGTGGCCGCCCCGGCCATCAGAAAGGTGAACCCGCCCCCCGGCGCCCCGGCACGGGTCACCAGGTCGGCAGCGATGGGGGTCGATCCCTCCGAGCAGACTTCGATGATGGTGGCCGCCAGCAGGGTGAGCAGCAGGCCACCGATGGTCGGGCCAAACCAGGTTTGGTAGAATTCCATCGGAAGCACCGCGCGAAGCAAAGCCGCCAGCACCGAGCCGAAAAGGATCCAGCGCACGATCATGCGGGAATCCCGGATGCCATCCACCAGCACGGAACGGATCCAATGCGAACCCGGTCGGAAGGTGCGCAGGCGGGCTTTCGCATCTCCGACAAGGGAGTAGTTTTCCGGCAGATCCCGCGTATGCGGGTTGGCGGGTAGGATGCCGCTCGCGACCAGGCGGTCGAAGATCAGCCCGGAGAGTAGGGCGATGACAGCCGAGCCCGCGATGAAGAGCACGGTCCATTTCCAACCGATGAGAGAGAAGAGAATGATCGTGAGGGAAAAAGAGTTCCAAGGGCTGGCAATCAGGAAGGCCATCACCTGTCCGACACTGGCTCCGCGTTCATAGAGTTTCATGGCCACGAGTAGGATGCCGTGGTTGCAGAGGTCGAGGAGCAATCCCGCGCCGACCGCGCGCAGGATGCCATTGATTCTGCCGCCCGGTCCCAGAAGGCCCATGACCGTTTCGCGGGGGACCTTCCCGAGCAGGCCGACGGCAACGATGCCCAAGGCCAGGCCCCACCACATTTGATTCAGGAGGTCGAAGACCCCATGCGTGAAAGTGCCCAGGCGGGCATGGGTATCGTGCAGGTGGGGAAAGGCCAGGTGGGTGGAGTAAGCCAGAGCAGCCAGGGCGAACGATCCCCACAGGAGCCAGTCGAAGGTTCTCTTGGTAGAGCCGCAACAGTCACCCCCATCATGATTTGGACTGGGGGGTGGTGTTCCGTGGTCTCCACCACAGCAGGACGGAGTGGGCGATGGGGTGGGGTTAAGTTTGGGTTGGGAAGAACAGCAATCGCTCACCCCACCAACTTAGGTGATAAAATACGGTTGTCCCGTGATAAGGTATTCTCAGGAACACCTTCCACCTTCACAGGAACAAGAAACCCCGAACCTTCAACTTCAGACTTTCCATCAGGCCCCCATCCAGGAGGCGAAGCGGAGGTAGAGGGGGATGCCGATGATGACGTTGAAGGGGAAAGTGATGCCGAGGGAGGCGACGAGGTAGTAGCCGGGGTTGGCTTCGGGGAGGGCTACGCGGACGGCGGCGGTGGCGGCGATGTAGCTGGCGCTGGCGGCGAGTACGCCCAGCAGAACACACCCGCCGTAGGAAAGTCCGCAGGCCATGCCGGTGCCGATGCCGAGTAACGAAGCCAGAGGGGGCATGACCAGGGCAAATGCCACCAAGAAGGGACCAGCCGTGCGCAGGTCGCCCAGGCGTTTGGCTGCGGCCACCCCCATGCCGACCATGAAGAGCGCCAGCACGCCCTTGAAGGGTTCGATGAAGAGCTTGTTGATGTCGGTCATGCGTTCGGGACCGTTGAACCAGGCGACCAGGAGCCCGCCGACAAGGAGGAGGACGCTCTTGCCCAGCACGACCTCGCGGAGGGTTTCGCTCCAGTGGACATTGGTGGAGGCATGGGTCAGCCGGGCCAGCATCAGGCCGACGATGATGGCGGGGATTTCCAGGATGACCAGGAGGACGACCATGAAGGGCTCGTGGGTGATGCCTTGGCGCGAGAGGATGTTGAGGGCAACGGCGAAAGTGATGACACTGGTCGAACCGTAGTGGGCGGCAATGGCGGCGGAGTCGATGCCGGAAAACTTGCCGAGTTTCCTCAGGATGGTGTAGGCCAGCACGGGGATGAGAAGACCGAGGCCGAGGGTCCCGAGGGCAGGGAGGGCGATGGGGGCGAGGGTGGCACCATGGAGGGCAATCCCGCCTTTGATCCCGATGGCCAGGAGGAGGTAAATGCTGATGGCGTTGTTGATCTGGTCGGGAATGTCGAGGTCGGATTTGGCCAGCCCGCCGACCAAACCAAGCAGGAAGAAGCAGATGACAGGATCAAGAGCGGACATGGGTCCATCGTCCTTGGTCATCGGTCCTTGGCAAGTGCAAAGGAACCGTCGGTTGCGTGGGGATGGTTACTCGACGTCATCACCCACCTGGGTCAGCCGGATGGTGGGGAGTTTGTCCTCGTGTTCCTGCCCGGGGGGGTGGATGAGGGTGTCGAGACGGTGGCGGACGGAGAGGAAGGGCGGGGTGATGAACTGGTCGGCGCTGCGGGGGCGGGGCACGGGATTCTCGATGAATTCCTCGACGTGTCCCGGCTGGGTTCCGAGGACCAGGATGCGGTCCGAGAGGTAGACAGCTTCGTCCAAGTCGTGGGTGATGAAAAGGATGGTGACATCGACCTGGCGCCAGATCTGCAGGAGATAGCTTTGCATCTGGCAGCGGGTCTGGGCATCGAGGGCGCCGAAGGGCTCGTCCATGATGAGGATGCGGGGGTTGTTGGCCAGGGCGCGGGCGATGGCCACGCGCTGCTTCATGCCGCCGGAAAGCTGGTGCGGGTAGCTTTCGGCGTGGGCGGAGAGGCCGACCATATCAATCCATTGGAGGGCATCGTTTTCCGCTTCGAATCCGCCATGGCCGGCGATTTCCAGGCCGAACATGACGTTTTTCTTCACGGTCAGCCAGGGGAAGAGGGTGTAACCCTGGAAGACCATGCCGCGGTCCGGGCCGGGAGCGGTGACGGGTTTGCCGTCGAGGAGGATTTCCCCCGAGGTGGGGTGGTCGAGCCCGGCGATCATGCGGATGAGGGTGGACTTGCCGCAGCCGGACGGGCCGATGACGGTGACGAATTCCCGGCGGTGGACTTGGAAAGAGACGTCCTTGAGGGCGTCGCGCTCGCCTTCGGCGGCGGCGAAGCGTTTGCCGAGGTTTTTGACATCGAGGATGACCGGGCGCTGGTGGAGCTTGGCGAAACGCGCCGCCACCTCCGGGGACTGGTCGCGGTAACTGGGTAGTTGGAGGGTGGAGGACATGGGAATTTTAACAGGAGGAAACAGAGTTAACTGAGCAAGGCCGATGAGGGTTTATAGTTAAAAATAAAACGCCGCATTGCTCTGTTTTCTCCATTACCTCCTGTTCAATCATCATTTCACGTAGTCCGGGGCGAGGGCTTTGAAGAAAAGGCGCAGGATGGAAGGGCGGCCATTGCCTTTCCAGGGAAAGATTTGTTTGCCCAACCAGGCGAGGAAGAGGTCGGAGGCCAGGCCGATGATGCCGATCATCATGATGGCGGCGAAGACGTTGTCGAAGTTGCGGTAGCGGCCCTGCTGGTTGATGAAGTAGGTGATACCGGAGGAGGTGCCGATGAATTCGGCCACGATGAGGTAGGTCCAGGCCCAGCCGAGGAGGATGCGCATGTCGGTGTACACATCGGTGATGGAGGCGGGGATGATGACGCGGGTGACGAGTTGCTTGGGGCTGGCCCCCATGGTTTGGGCCGCTTCGAGGAGGGCGGGATCGACCTTGCGCACGGTGTTGGCGATGACCAGGACTTGTTGGAAAAAGGTGCCGATGAAGATGATGGCGATCTTGGGGGCGTCGTAGATGCCGAGGACGGCCACGCAGAGGGCGCCAAAAGCGGGAGCGGGAAGATAGCGGAAGAATTCGATGAAGGGTTCGGTGGTGCGGGAGACGGCGCGGAAGCTGCCGCAGAGGATGCCCAGGGGAAGGCCGACGAGGGAGGAAAGGGTGAAGCCCCAGAAGATGATGGTGACGGAATGCCAGAGGCTCTGGTGCAGCCAGGGTTCGGTGGGCAGGCGGGGAGGGGTCTGGAAGGCGGTGACCAGGGCCCGTGCGACCTCGTGGGGGGCGGGCAGGTACACCGGGTTGGCGCGGTGGCCGTCCGGTTTGGCCAGTCCGGCCGAAACCGCCTTGGCGGATTCCTCGGAAAACACCTGGCGGTCAACAAGCTGGCCCTTTTGGAAGTAATCCACTCCGCCGGGTTCCGTGATGCGGACCATGGGGTGCCAGAGAAAGGGCAGGTAGCTGATGGCGCTCCAAAGGGCGAGCGGGAGGATGAAGGATAGGACCAGGAGCAGCAACTGGCTCCGTGGGGAGAGTTCGCTGCGCAGGCCGAGTGGGTCGCGGGGAGGGGAGGGTTTCACCACAAACCTCCATCGTCCCGCTTTGCGGAAGCATGGAGGCCGGGAGCTCGCGAAGGACGCGAAGTTTGGGAATGGTTCATCTGCTGGAATCCACGGAACGGGTTGGACGATCCGTGGACGGCCATGGGGGTGATTTACTTCAGAGATTCAATGATGGAGGCGTCGATGTAGTCTTCCGGTTTCTGCGATTCTTTGTAGACGGCATTGTCGACATTGAACTTGTTGGCAATGGCGGTGGAGCCGTAGAGCGAATCGAGGCCGTCGGTTTTCTTGAAGCGGGCCTTGGTTTCGGCGAGGGTGAGGAAGTACGTTCCGGGGAGGAAGGTGGCGAATTCTTCCGGGGAAACCTTGACCTTGGCGGCCATGATTTTCACAGCATCGTCCTTGGTTTTGGGATCTTTCAGGTAGTCGACGATCTTGTAATAGACCTTGGCCACCTTGGCCCAGTCTTCCTTGCGGGCGGAGAGGCTCTGGGGGCTGACGGCGAGGACATCGTAGATCAGGCCGGGGGCGTCGGCGCTGGTCCAGATGGGTTTGGAGCCGGGGACGGCCTTGAGGGCCTGCTGCGAAACCGGATACCAGGCACCGATCGCTTCGACCTGACCCGAGGCGAGGGTTTGCGGGGTTTCATTGGTGGGTGTGGGGACCAGGGTGATGTCCGACTGCTTCAATCCATTTTTTTCCAGGCCTTTGAGCAGGAGGAGGTGTTCGACGAGGGTGACTTCCAAGCCGACTTTTTTGCCTTTGAGGTCCTTGAGCGATTTGATGCCGGGCTTGGCCACGATCATGTCGTTGCCGTTGCTGTAGTCGGTGAGGAGGATGAACTTGCTCTTGCCGCCATTGGCACCGGTGACGAGGGCATCGCCGTTGGTCATGGTGACCGCGTCGACCTTGCCGCCGGCAAAAGCGTCCATGGAGGGGAGGTAATCCATCCATTCGAATTTGACGTCGACGCCGGCTTCCTTGAACCAGCCTTTCTGGATGCCGACTTCAAAGGCGATCCAGCCCGGCCAGTCGCTGTAGGCGATCTTGAGGGGTTCTTTCTTGGCCTGGGCGAATGCGCCCGCAGTGGTGGCGATGACCAACGCGGCGGCGAGGGTCAGGGATTTGGGGATGTTCATGTTTTTTCCTGATTGGGGTTCACTTTGGGTTCGGTTGGGGGAGGCAAAAGCATCAATTGTGCCGGTGGAAGACTTTGTTCATGACGAGCCAGCGGCCGTCCACTTTGCAGAGGGTGAAAAAGTCGGTGAAGCGGATGCCGGTCCAGTTGTCGATTTCCAGGCGGACGCTGGCCACGGTCCCGGCCACGTCGATCGAGGTGATCTGGGTTTGGATGTCCGCGGCGGGGCCGTTTTTTTCGTCCCAATCGAAGAGGATCTGGATCGGTCCAAAGAACGGTTCACCCTGGATGTAGCCGAAGATCTGGGCATCGCGGTGGAAGGCGGCCTTCATTTTGGCGAGGTCACCCGTGCGTGCGCCTTCGGTGTAGCGCCCGATGGTTTCGGCGATGGCGGTGGTGTCTTGGAGGGTGGCGGTCATGGCGTGGTTGGGGGTCGTTCAGAAAAGCCGGGCGTAGCGCTTGATTTCCCAATCGCTGACGGTCTGGTGGTATTCCTCCCACTCGGCCTGCTTGTAGGTGATGAATTCCTGCCGCAGTTCCGGGCCGAGGACACTTTCGATCCAGGGGTCGGATGCGAAGGCCTCCACGGCTTCGCCGAGAGTCTTGGGCAGGGGTTGGACGCCCCGTTCTTTCAGCTGGGCGTCGGTGAATTCGTAGAGGTTTTCCGTTTGGGGATTGCCGGGGTCGAGGTTTTCCCGGATGCCTTCGAGCCCGGCGGCGAGAACCAGGGCACCGGCGAGATAGGGGTTGCAGGAAGAATCGGCGTTGCGGGATTCGCAGCGGCCTCCGGACATGGGCACGCGGATGGAATTGGTGCGGTTGTTGGTACCGAAGGAATTGAAGACCGGGGCCCAGGTGTAATAGCTCATGGCGCCGCGGCGGATCAGGCGCTTGTAGGAATTGACCGTGGGGGCGAAGGCCGCGCAGATGGCCCGGCCGTGGCGGAGGATGCCGGCGATGAATTGGTAACCGAGCGGAGTGAGGCCTAGGCCCCGCGGGTCCTCCTCCTTTGGACAGGCAAAGAGGTTCCTGCCCGTGGCCGGGTCGGAGAGGGACATGTTGAAGTGGGCCCCGTTGCCGGTTTTGTCGGCAAAGGGTTTGGGCATGAAGGTGGCCAGCAGGCCGTGGTCGGCGGCGATCTTCTTGGCCAGATACCGGAAGAAGATGTAGCGGTCGGCCATGGTCAGGCCGTCGCTGTGTTTGAAGTCGAATTCAAACTGCGAGTTGCCGTCCTCGTGGTCGAAGGAGTAGACGTCCCAACCGAGGGCGTTGAGGGTCGAGGCCATCTGGTCGAGCAGGGGATACTGGTCGAGGAAGCGTTTGACGTCGTAGCAGGACTTGATGAGGTTGTCGTCGCCGTTGGGGACGAAGAGGGCGCCGTTCTCGTCCTGGCCGACGAAGTAGACTTCGCACTCGATGCCGAGGTTGAACTGGAAGCCCAGGTCGGCGGCCTGTTGGAGGACTTTTTTGAAGGCGACCCGTGTGTTGATGGGGTAGGGCTGGCCGTGGAAGGTGTTGTCGGCCGGGAACCAGGCCACTTCCGTATTCCAAGGGAGAATGACCATTCGGTCGAGGTCGGGCACCGACGCGATCTCGTCGTCGTTCGGTCCCTGGCCCAGGCCGTCGAGCGCGTAACCGGTGTAAAGTTCCGAGCCTTGGGCGAAGTCCTCGAAGTGGGAAATGGGGACGACTTTGCCCTTGGGCACGCCGTGGATGTCGACGTAGGCACCGATGCAGTATTTGACCCCCTGGGCGATGAGGGTTTCTTTGAAGGCGGATAAGTCCATGGTTATTGGTCCTGTGTGATCGGCGTTCCGTAGGAGTGGTTCAATGGGGGTTGGGCGGTGAGGGCAGTGCGGACGAGGGCTTCCCAGTCTTCCAGCAACATGCGGGCCAGTTCTGCTCCGGCGGCGGGGGTGGCCCGGCTGGGGTAGCCGGTCACGCCATTGCTGCTTGTCCGGTTGACCGGGAAGGCAAAGGGCAGGCCTTCTGTGCGGTCGGGGTCGTCCGAAGTGTCGAGGAGTTCAGAGCGAACTTTTTCCGGGGCGAGGTGGAGCATGAGCGAGGTTTCGGCCTCATTGGCGTGCCAGTCGGCGGCATCCGCGGCAAAGCGGGTTTGGATGCGGGGGCTGAGGGTGGCGATGGAATGGAGGCCGATGCAGGCGTCGTCCCAGCGGGAGCGGATGATTTCGAGGGAGCACCGCAGCGGGGCATGGTTGGTGACGTGGCCGTTCAGAATGAGAAGACGCTGAAATCCCGCTCGGTGCAGCCATTCGTAGAGGGAGACGACGGTATCCGTGAGGATGTGCGGGGTCAGGGAGAGGGTCCCGGGCCAGCGGTGGCTGTGACCGAGCGAGCAACCGTAGGGGAGGGCGGGAAGGACAGGAACCCCGGTGCGGGCCGAGACCTGCTCCGCCACCCATTGGGCCGAAATCGTGTCCATGCCGCAGGCGAGGTGGGGGCCGTGTTGTTCCGTGGCCCCCACCGGAAGTACGGCCAGGTGCATGCCGGAATCGCGGAGGCTGGCGATCTCCGGCCAGGTGCGTTCGGACCAGAAGAGGGGGGCGGGGAGGGACATGGGGAGAAGTGGGGTTAAAAAAGTATGAAGAAAGTCAAAATTCGTGTGCAGTCGGGTGGGCAAAAAGGCATGGAAAAAACAGATTTCATTTCATGAAGCAGGCAACGGGCCAAGTCTTGGGGAAAAACCCTGAAAACAGTCAGTTGGATTCCCGGTAGGTCAGGTAACCCCGCCATCCCCCGTATGCGGTGATTTCGGGGGCGGATTCCAGGGCGGCGGGCTCGCAGAGGAATCCTTTGACGGTTTCGCCCTCTTCCAAGGTGATCGTGCCGATGCCGAGGGGGGAAGGGATTTGGGCGACGAACTGGCCGAAGGCTTCGGGAGACAGGGCATAGGTTTCCACTTCGATGGAGGCACCACCGGCATTGACCCGAACCATGCCGGGTTTGGGCGGGGTGCTGTCGGGCAGGACGTAAAGTTTGTAGGTGGGAGCGGTGCGGGTGAGCTTTAGAAAACGCGCCCCGAGTTTGACCAATTGATGGTGTAATGGCAGGCCCTTCAAGTGGGCGCCGACGACGGCCAATTCAATTTCTGATTTCTGATCTTTGATTTCTGATTTTAGGGAATGCAGCTTATCGCCAAGAAATACCGCTGCTGCCTGCAATAGAAAATCGTCATGGAAGGCGGGGGCGAGTAGGGTGGGGCCGGTGGGGACGCCGCCGACTTGTGACCCGTGGGGCACGGTCACGGCGCAGAGGTCGAGCAGGTTGACAAAGTTGGTGTAGGTGCCGAGGCGGCTGTTCAGCTCGACCGGGTTGGCTTGGACTTCGTCGATGCGGTAGCAGGTCGGGGTGGTGGGGAGGAGGAGGAAGTCGATGGATTCCCAGACGGGTTCGGTGGCCCGTTTCAGTTCTTGGAGCCGATGGAGGGCGTGGAAGCAGTCGGCGGCGGTGGGGTTTTGACCATTTAAAATAATTTTTGTGACTGTGGGGTCTAGGGAATTTCTGATTTCTGATTTCTGATTTGATGAAGGAATTCGCCAACCGCCGTGTATCGCTCGGCGACCCAAGGGCCGCCGTAGAGAAGGCGGGCGGTTTCGAGGAAGGGGGCCAGGTCGATCTCCACCACGGTGTGACCGAGGGCTTTCCATTGAGCGATGGCGGAGATGTAGGCGGAGCGGGCCGTCTCGTCGTTGTCGAAGAACCATTGATCCTCACGCGGAACGCCGATGCGCCAGGGAGCGTCGGCGGCAGGTGTGGGTTTTGCTTGGCGGGACCAGGGATCGAGGGGATCAAACGCGGCGGTGAGTCCGAGGAGGGTGCGGGCCTGGGCGATGTCCTTGGTGAAAAAAGTGACGCAGTCGAGGGAGCGGCAGGCGGGCACGACGCCGCGGGTGCTGAGGAGGCCGCGCGTGGGCTTGGTGCCGACCAGTCCGTTGAAGGCGGCCGGGACGCGGCCCGAACCTGCGGTGTCGGTGCCAAGGGCGAAGTCGACGTGACCACGGGCGACCGCGACGGCCGAACCGGAACTCGAGCCTCCGGAGATGAATTCCTCCGCCAAGGCATTCTTCACGGCACCGTGCGGGGAGCGGGTGCCGACGAGGCCGGTGGCGAACTGGTCCATGTTCGTCTTTCCCAGGCAGAGGGCCCCGGCATTAAGGAGGGCTTGGACCACGGGATTCGAGGTGTTCGGCGTATAGGCGTAGCCAGGGCAGGCGGCAGTCGTCGGCAGGCCGGCGACATCGATGTTGTCCTTCACGGCGAAAGTCTTACCGTAGAGGGGTAGGGAAGGGGAGAGGGATTCCAGGCGGCGCAAGTTTTCCTCCAAAGGCACGAGGGTGATCCAGGCGTTGAACCGACCATCGGCGGCGATCTTTTCGTAATGCGCCTGGAGTTTGGACTTGGAGGTCATTTCTGATTTTTGATTGATGAATGCTGATTGGTTATGGGTTTATCTGAATTCTGTTCGAACAATCCGCAATCAGAAATCAGCAATCATCCATTCGCCGTCGCTTTGACGACGGCGAGGGTTTGTCCTGCGGTGACCGGTTTGCCCTCGGTAGCCCGTGTTTCCACAACCTGGCCACTGCAGGGTGCATGAACGACAGTTTCCATTTTCATGGCTTCGACGATGGCGAGGGTTTCGCCTTCGGCCACTTTCTGGCCGGGTTGGACGAGCATCTTCCACAGGTTGCCACTGAGGGGCGAAGGAACGGCTTCGCAGCCCTCGGGAATGGCGGCCTCGTCGGTGGTGCCGAAGGCGGTGTCTTCCGCGTCCGGGATGGGGGGGAGGCTTTTCCAACGCTCGCGCTCTTCAGCGAAGGCTTTTCTTTGTGTGGCGCGGAAAGTGGCGATGGATGCGGCGTTGGATTCGAGGAATCGGTGGTAGTCACGGAGACGGAAGGGTTCTTCTTCAATCTTCAGTTTGTGGCGGCCAAGGAGGAAGTTTTTCCGCATTTCCAGGAGTTCGTCGGCCTCGACGGGGTAGAAGCGGATCTGGTCGAAGAAGCGTAGGAGCCAGGGTTTGCCGTCCTTGAAGTCGGCGGTCTGGCGGAAGGTGTTCCAGACTTGCAGGGTTCTGCCGACAAACTGGTAACCCCCGGGCCCTTCCATGCCGTAGATGCACAGGTAGGCGCCGCCTATGCCGACGGAGTTTTCCGCCGTCCAGGTGCGGGCGGGATTGTATTTGGTGGTGACGAGGCGGTGGCGGGGGTCGAGCGGGGTGGCCACGGGGGCCCCGAGGTAGACGTCACCCAGGCCGAGGACGAGGTAACTGGCGTTGAAGACGATTTGCTTCACTTCATCGATGGATTCCAGGCCGTTGATACGGCGGATGAATTCGATGTTACTCGGGCACCAGGGGGCGTCGGGGCGGACGGATTGGGTGTATTTCTCGATGGCCAGCCGGGTGGCGGGGTCGTCCCAGGAGAGTGGCAGGTGGACGATGCGCGAGGTGACTTCGAAGTCATTGGGGTCGCCGAGTTCGTCTTCGGCTTTTTCCAGGAGGGCCAGGAGTTTGTGGCGTGGGAGAACGCGATTGTCGTAATGGATCTGGAGGGAGCGGATGCCGGGGGTGAGGTCGATGACCCCGGGGAGTTGATGTTTCTCCACCCATTGCATGAGGGCGTGGGCGCGGAGGCGGAGATCGAAGTCGAGGACGATGGGACCGTATTCGATCAGGAGATACTTGTCGCCACTGGGGCGGTAATTGACCGCGGGTATGGGCCCGCGGGCGGGAATGTGGTGGATGATGCAGGATTCGTCCTTGGTCCTTGGTCGATGGTCCTTGAATGAAGACAAAGCGGGGTAGTGACCTGAAGCGATGGAGGATTCCATTTCTTGTTCGGCGGATTCGGCTTCTTCGAGGGTGACGGGGAGGAAGCGGAGGGTGTCGCCGGGGCGGAGTTGGCCCATGATCCAGCGGTCCGCACGGATGATGGTCGCCGGACAGACGAAGCCGCCAAGGCTGGGGCCGTCGGGGCCGAGGATGATGGGCATGTCGCCGGTGAAATCGACGGTTCCAATGGCGTAGGCGTTGTCGTGGATGTTGGAGGGGTGGAGGCCGGCTTCGCCGCCGTCGGGACGGGCCCACTGCGGTTTGGGGCCGATGAGGCGGATGCCGGTGGGGTTGGAGTTGTAATGGACTTTCCAATCGGTGGTGAAAAACATCCGGATGTCCTCGTCCGTGAAGAAGTCGGGGGCGCCATGCGGACCAGCCATCACGCGGATGGGCCAATGATGCGACCAGTCAGGAGTATCAAGCAGTTTCCAGTTTCCGGTTTCTTGTTTCTGGTTGGGGGAAAGATGCAGGACGTCGCCGGCACGGAGGGCGCGCCCGGCGGGGCCGCCGAAGCCGCCCAGAGTGAAGGTGGATTGGCTGCCGAGGTATTCCGAGGAACGGATGCCGCCGGAAATGGCCAGGGTGGTACGGCATCCGGTGCCGGCGATGCGCTTGAGTTTGACGACGGTTCCTGCCTTCACGTGGACGGCTTGGTCCATCGGGAGGTCGCTTTCGATGCGGGCTCCTGTCAGGGCAATGACGGTGTCGGAGTTGAACTTGAGGGTGGGGCCGGTGAGGGTGATTTCGAGGGCGGGTGCACCCTCGGGGTTGCCGACGAGTCGGTTGGCCAGGCGGAACGAGGCATCGTCCATCGGTCCGGAAGGGGGAACACCGACGGCCCAGTAGCCGAGTCGTCCAGGGTAGTCCTGCACGGTGGTCATGGCTCCGCCATCGAGGACATCGATGGAGTGGGCGTGGTAGGAAAAGTCGGCCAGCATGCGTGTGGTGGGGCGACCGGCGACGAAGTCCGGGTGTTGGAGGATTTCGCCAAGGTAGGCGGTGTTGGTTTCGATCCCGGACAGGGTGGTGTGAGAGAGGGCTTCTTGGAGCCGGGCGATGGCGGAGGCGCGGTCGGGGCCCGTGGCGATGATCTTGGCGATCATGGGGTCGTAGTATGGGGGGACGACGGTGCCGCGCTCGACCCAGGTTTCGACGCGGACATTGGGGGGAAATGCAGCCTCAATGAGCAGGCCGGAACTGGGTTGGAAGTTTTTGTGGGGGTCCTCGGCGTAGAGGCGGGCTTGGACGGAGTGCAAGCGGTTCTTGGTTCCTAGTTCTAGGTTCTTGGTGGAAGACAAGTATTCATGGATCGGGTTATCGCCCATGGCGAGGCGGACCATCCATTCGACGAGGTCGAGGCCGAAGACTTCCTCAGTGACGCCGTGTTCGACCTGGAGGCGGGTGTTGACCTCGAGGAAGTAGAAGGCGCCGGTGTCGGCATCGAAGACATACTCGACCGTGCCGGCGGAGCGGTAGTGGACGGATTGGCCGAGGCGGATGGCGGAAGCGTGGAGTTCGCTGCGCACCGAATCAGTGAGGCCGGGGGCGGGGGTTTCCTCGATGACCTTTTGGTTGCGGCGTTGGACGGAACAATCGCGTTCGCCGAGGGCGATGACGTTCCCCTGGCCGTCGCCGAAGAGTTGGACCTCGATATGGCGGGCGCGGGCGACAAATTTCTCAAGGAAGACACCGGGGTCGTTGAAGTTGTCAGCGGCCATGCGGCTGACGGCCTCGAATTGGGCGTGGAGTTCGACGGGGTCGTGGCAGACGCGGATGCCGATGCCGCCGCCCCCGCCGGTGCTTTTGAGCATGACCGGATAGCCGATGCGATCGGCCTCGGCGGCGGCGTGGACGGCATCGCGCAACAGGCCGGAGCCGGGGAGGAGGGGGACCCCGGCGGCGGCGGCGAGTTCCTTGGAGCGGTGTTTGAGGCCGAAGGAGCGGAGTTGTTCCGGAGTGGGACCGATGAAGGTGATGCCTTCGCGCTCGAGTCGTTCCGCAAAGGCGGCATTCTCGCTGAGGAAACCGTAGCCGGGATGGACCGCGTTGGCGCCAGTCGATTTGCAGGCGGCGATGATTTTATCGACGTCGAGGTAGCTTTCCTTGGCCGGGGCGGCGCCGAGGCAGACGGATTCGTCGGCCTGGCCGACGTGGAGCGACCCGTGGTCGGCGTCGGAATAGACGGCGACGGAGGGGAGGTCCAATTTGCGCAGCGTCCGGATGATGCGGCAGGCGATGGTGGCTCGGTTGGCGATCAGAACCTTGAAGTCCTTGGTCATTGGTCCTTTGTCCTTGGTTTCATGGGGCAAGGCGATAGGGTTTTGCTGTGGCGCATGAATCTTTTGAGAATTTGAGGGTGTATCGGATGGCAGAAGAATTGGCGGATGCGGTTTGGGATATTGTCGTCTGTTGGGATGTGTTTGCTAAAGACACCGTGGGCAAACAGCTTGTGCGTGCGGTGGACTCGGTGGGAGCGAACATCGCCGAGGGTGCAGGCAGGGGAAGCTTTCTGGACAACAAGCGGTTCATTAAAATCGCACGTGGATCGCTCAATGAGACCCGTCATTTTCTGAGGCGTGCCCACAAGCGCAAGCTGCTGACCACTGGTCAGATCAAACGGCTTAAAGTCCTGGTTGATGCGCTTCCCAAGACCTTGAATGCCTATCTGAAGTCGGTCGGTCGGGTTCAAGATTCCTCCAAGGACGAATGACCAAGGACTAAGGACGGCCGTCCACGTCCCAAATCAGCACCCTCACGGGTGTGGGATTGTAGGCATTGCACGGATTGTTGAGCTGGGGGCAGTTGGAGATGAGGCAGACGACGTCCATTTCGGCCCGCATTTCGACATATTTACCGGGGGCGGAGACGCCGTCCTCGAAGGTGAGGCCGCCTTCGGGGGTGACGGGAACATTCATGAAGAAGTTGATGTTGGCGCCGACATCGCCCTTGGAGTAGCCGCGTCCGTATTCCGCAATCTGGAGCAGGAAGGTGTCGCGGCAGTTGTGCATGGAGCGCTTTTCGAGGGCGTAGCGGACCATGTTGCTTTCGGCGGCACAGGCCCCGCCGAGGGTGTCATGGCGGCCGCAGGTATCGGCGGTGATGGTGAGCAGTGTGTGGCCTTCGAGTGAGAGAAGGCGGCTGCCTGTGGTGAGGTAGATTTTGCCCTGGGCGCGGATCGTTTCCTGGGCGCTGTAGCGGTCGGCGGGGTCGAGGGCGTTGTAAAAAATCGTGTCGACGGCCTGGTTGCCTTCCAGGTCGACGATGCGGAAGGTTTGGCCTGCCTTGATTTCGTGCATCCAGCCGTCTCCGGCGGGGATAATCTGATCCAATACGGCCGCGGTGGGTTTGAGGGGGGATTCGGTGAGCATGCTAGTTTTATGTTTTAAGTATTAAGTTTTAAGCAATCACAGGAAATACCGTTCGGTGAGTTCGAAGCCGCGTTGGTTTTCGGGGCAGGAGATGCGGCAAGGGTCGTCATCGGCCACGGGATCAGAGGTGAAAACAGCGAGGTGGAGGGGGGCGGGGTCGTAGGGACCGGCGGGGGAGAGGGGGTGGGGGCAGGTGTTGAGGATGACGAGGGTGTTCATCTCAGCGCGGAGGTCGATGAACGAACCGGGTTGGGCGTGCCCCGGGTGGAAGTTGAGCTGGCCTTCGTTGTCGACCGCGACCTTGCTGAAGAAATTGACATTCATGACGAGGTCACGGCGGCCGAGGTTGTATTTGCCAAGCTCGACCAGAAAGTTGTCGCGGGCATTGCGGTGGAAATGGTTGCGCGCTTCCTGGAAAGATTTGGGGCCGAATGCGGCGTGGATGGTTTCCGGGGTGGAGGGGCCAGTGAGGGGATCGTGCCATCCGGCGGTGTCGCGGGGTATGGAGACGAGGATGCGGCCCATGTCGGAATAGAGGCAGTGGCCGGTGGTGAGTTTGGCCGTGTGTTGGGCCTTGAGTGTGTCCGGCAGATTGAAGCGTTCGGAGGGGAGTTCGAAGTTGAAAAAGATCGCCGCGGCATTGAGGCCGCCGCGGGGGTTCATGAGGCGGAGGGTGGTGCCGCGCTTGAGGACATGGGACCAGTTGCCGCCGCCGGGGACGATTTCGCGGAAACGGATCTTGGATTCGGGGATGCCGGGAAGGGTGATGTCAGCGGTTTTCATCGGCGGGCGGGTTTGTCGTGGAGGGGGGGGAGGACGGTGCTGTTGAGTTGGAGGGAGGCGTGTTGAACGCCCTTGAGCGAAGCGAAGACATCCTTGAGTTGACGCAGGATTTGTGCCGGTCCTTGGACGACGAGGATTTGCAAGCTTTGGTGTTTTTCCAGGTGAACGAGCTGGATGGTGACGATTTCCTTGAGGTGGCGGTGTTGGAGGTCGGTGATGCGGTTCTGGAGGTTCCGGCGGCGGTGTTCGTAGGTGAAAGTGAGCACGCCCATCATGACGGTGGTGTCGAGGCGGGCATCGTAGTCCGCAACACCTTCTCGGATGAGGGCCGCCAGGGCCTGCGAGCGGTTGGGGAAGCCGCGGCCCTTGGCCACGCGGTCGAGACCGCGGACGGTCGGGGCGGGCATGCTGACGGTGAAGCGGACGAGGGCAGTGGACATGGTATGAAGAAATTATAAATTCTTCATACTATTGCAAGCGGGAAGCGTGCCAGAAACGCGGATGGATGATCACGGGCCGCGTAGACCGGACCGGGAGATGAAGGGATTTTTCAGCTGCGGAAGATGAAGTAGACGGCACCGACGAGGCAGAGGGTGGCCCAGAGATAATCCAATTTGAGGGGTTGGCCCATGTAGAGGACGGCAAACGGGACGAAGACCGAAAGGGTGATGACTTCCTGGAGGATTTTCAGCTGGGCGAGGGAGATTCCGGACTGGAAGCCGATGCGGTTGGCCGGGACCTGGAGGAGGTATTCGAAGAGCGCGATGCCCCAGCTGATGAGGGCGGCGATGACCCAAGGTTTGGAGTTGAGGTGTTTGAGATGGCCATACCAGGCAAAGGTCATGAAGACATTCGACAGGATTAGCAAGGCTATGGTGGAAATGAGCGGAGGCACGGGCTGCCTTTGAAATGTGAAATGTGAAATGCGAAATGGGGAATTGGGAACGAGGATTGCTTATTCGGCGAGGATGGCGGAGAGGGCGGCCTCGGGGTCCGAGGCGGCGAGTATGGGGCGGCCGATGACGATGTAGGAGGCACCGTCCTCGAGGGCTTGGCGCGGGGTGGCGATGCGGGACTGATCGTCGACCCCGGACCCGAGAGGCCGGACGCCGGGGGTGACGAGGGTGATGTCCGGGCCGAGCTGGCCGCGGAGAAGGGGGGCTTCCAAGGGGGAGCATACGAGGCCGCGGAGGCCGGCGTTGACGGCGAGTCGGGCGAGGTGGACGGCCTGGCCGGAGGCGGTGTGGTCGAAGCCAAGCTGGTTGATTTCGTCGTCGCCGAGGCTGGTCAGGATGGTGACGCCGAGGAGGGTGGTTTGAGGGGCGGTGGCGGCGGCTTTCACAGCGGCCTCGATCATGGTCGGCCCACCCAGGGTGTGAAGGGTGAGGAACTTGAGGTCGAGGGGAAGGAGGGCTTCGACGGCCTTGGCGACTGTGTTGGGTATGTCGTGGAGCTTGAGGTCGAGGAAGACCTCGGCCTGGCGGCGGCGGAGTTCGCGCACGAGATCGGGTCCGGAGCGGGAGAAGAGCTGGAGGCCGACTTTGTAGCAACCGATGCGGGGGCCGAAGCGTTCGGCCCAGCGGATTGCCTCGTCGGGGGAGTCGAGGTCAAGGGCGAGGATGATCTGGTTGGGGGAAATGGCCATGGAGGGATCATCGGGGGTGGAAATTGCTTTTCAAGTCCGGGTATCCCTTTTCAATGGCCCGATGTTGTTGAAAGTACGGAGCCCGGCCAAGATCAACCTGACCCTGGAAATCACCGGTAAGCGGCCGGATGGTTTCCATGAATTGGAGACCCTGATGTGCCCGGTCGGTTTGTATGACGAATTGGAGATTGAGGAATCCGGGGAGGGGATCACGCTTCGGGTGGAGGGGGCTGACCTGCCCGCGGATCCGACGAATTTGGTATGGAGGGCGGCGGCGCTGGTGCAAGAGGTGACAGGTTGTCGCAAGGGGGTGCGGATGGTGTTGCGCAAGGTGATTCCGATGGGCGGCGGTTTGGCCGGGGGTAGTGGAAACGCGGCGGCGGTCTTGCATGCGGTGAATGATCTTTGGGGATGTGGTTTGAGCCGCGCGCAACTCAAGGATCTGGCGGGGCGGTTGGGCAGTGACATCGCGTTTTTCCTGGATGGCGGGGCATCGTGGTGCACGGGGCGGGGGGAGATCACCCGGCCGGTGGAATTGGACTGGCGGGGGCATGTGTTGTTGTTGAATCCGGGTTTTGGGGTGCCGACCCCTTGGGCCTACCGCACCTACGCCGCCGAACCGCAGGCGGGGGAACTTGGTCGCCTGGAACTGGCTGTCCGGGGGATTCCGGGGCGGGAGCGGGTGCGGTTGCGGAACGATCTCGAGCCGGCGGTTTTTACGAAGTATTTCTGGATAGCCGAGGCCAAGGCGTGGCTGTTGGGACAACCGGGGGTGGTGGATGCGATGATGAGCGGGAGTGGGGCGACCGTGTTTGCCCTTTTGCCGGATGCGGAGGCGGCCTCGCGGGTGGCGGAGGCGGCCCGGGATCATTTCGGACCAAATTGCTGGATTCAAACCCCTTGCCTGTTACCCTGAGGTGAGACGACCGCATGATCAACCTCATTGAAATCATCAAGACCGAGTGCCTGCCCCGAAGGAACTGCATGCTTTCGGTTTTCGAGGATGCCGGGGAGAGCGGATTCCTTTACTTCAAGGATGCGCAATTGATCGAGGTCAATTCCGGCAAGTTGTGGGCCAACGATGCACTCAAGCTGATGTTGGGATGGCAATTGAGTAGCTACACTTTGGGAGAGCTGCCGCGCGGGATCAAGCGGACGATCTGGGAGCCGTTGGACCGGGTGATCGAAGATTTGGTGGGGGCCGAAGCGGCCCATGGTCTCAAGGACGCGATCGGGGATTTCGCCACCGGGGGGCCGTCTTCGGGGCCTATGCCGGTGCTGCCCCTGGCCATGCAGGACCCCTTTCTTTGGTTTGTCGACAAACTGGAGACGCTGTCGGGATTCATTTGTGCGATGAAGGACGACGGGGAGAACATCATCCCGCTGATTGGCAAAGTCCCCGACCAGGTTCTTTCCCCCGACTGGTTCCGTCAATTTTCCGAAAAGGTGGCCGTATTGGGCCAGTCGCTCGGGGCGGGCGAGGCCGAGGAGTGGTATCTGGAGACCGAGCTTTGCCGGGTCTGGCGCTTCCATATCCACGAGCGTTACATCATCGTTTTTGCCAGCCTGGAGGTGCTGCCGGACGAATTTGAGGAAGCCTTCTGGCAGGTGGTGGGGGTGGACGGATGATCCCGAACATTCCCGCATTGGATCGGTTGCAGGCATTGGAAGAAGTGGCGGCCGCGTTTGTTTACAGCCGGGATGGGCGTGTTTTGGCGGCCGCGGTTCCCAAAAACTACACGGTGCAGATCCTCGAGCAGTTGATCGGCCACCTGCGCCGCATCACCGATCTGGTGGACCGGGCGAAAATCCGCCTGCGTGAACTCCGGTTCCAGTTCCAGGGGTTCACCCTGTGGGTCAAAGTGTTCGGCCAGGAGCACACTCTGGTGGTTTTCATCCAGCCCAAGGCTTCGGTGGCCAACCTCCGACAGCCGATCAACCTGACCGTGGTCAATTTGGAGCGCGCCCTCCTCGGAGGTTCGGACAAAAAGCAACCAGAGTCGGCCGAGTCGCTCGCCGCGATGGCGCACCGGGCGGAAATGGAACTGGTCCGGCAGGACCGTGGTTCGCATGACCAGGCTTACATCGAGCAATTGGGCACACTGATGGAACTTTTCGTAGGCCCCAGTGCACACGAGGTGGTGGGGACGGTGTTGCGCGAGGTGGAGATCGGAGTGACTTTCGACAGCCGGGCAGAGATGCTGCGTTTGGCCGATATGGCGGGGTCGCGGATCTCCAGCGTGGAACGGCGCAAGTTTTTTCTGGAAGCGGCGGGCGACTTGGTGGACCGGGTGGAACGGCAGATGCCGGCGCCTGCGGCGGGGCAGGGACGGTGAATGCCCGCATGGCGGCAGGCGTATTGGATAGCATGAGGATACGATGAAACAAACGGGCCTGATCTTGTTGGTTACTGGGATGATGCTTTCCGGGCTGCGGGGCGCGGAACAGGCGGCGGACTTTTCCTCCTTGATACTGAGCGGTTTCGAGCATGAAAAGAAAGGCCACTACCAGGAGGCTTTCGAGGATTATTCGGCGGCGATCAAGCTGCGCGAAGATTCGCCCACGGCTTATGTGCGCCGGGCCTACTGTGCCGCCAAGACGGGGCAACTGGAGCGCTCGGCTTATGATTTGAGGGAAGCCTGCCTGTTGCAGCCGGTCAGCCTGACGGATTACACCACGCTGGCCTGGTTGCTGGCGACGTCCCCGGTCAAGCACGTGCGTGACGGGACCCGCGCGGTGGCCTACGGACAAAAGGCGTTGAAGGAGGCCGAATCGCTGGAGAACTACGATATCCTGGCAGCGGCCTACGCGGAGATGTCGAACTTCCAACAGGCCCGCCAAGTGCTGATGGCGGGGATGAAAAAATTCCCGGAATCGCCGCGATTGGCCGAGGCGCGCAGCCGGCTTGAGCTCTACAACCAGAAAAAGCCCTACCGGGAGGTGTGGCTGCCCGCCGAGGATCAGAAACGGCTCCAGAACAACGTGGAATACCCCAAGGACCGTTGATTTCTACTCCATCCGGGTATTTGACAGCGGGCGCGGTCGGATTAACTTTTCAATTCACAAGGGGAAAATATGGAAGAAACGATCCGCAGCGAACAGATCCAAGTCGAACGCAAAATCTTTTTCTTTGACCTGAAAGAGAACCAGCGCGGACGCTTCCTCCGCATCACCGAGGACGTCAATGGACGCCGTGACACCATCATCCTGCCAGCCCCCGGCGTGGCGGAATTCATCGAGGTTTTGCAGTCGTTGGCTGAGGATTGCGAACAGGGTCCCCCCCAGGGCTCGGGGAATTACTGAAAACCTGGGAAGGTTTCCCCCAGGTTCAGCGGTCGGAAGGGGGATCAGCGCGGGGCTTTGAGGTTCAACCGGTTCAACGCCAGCATGGCGGCTGTGCGCACGTTGCCGGGTTGATTTTTATCGGTGGAGATGGCTTTGATCTGTCCGAGTGAATCCTGGTCCCCGAGTTCACCCAAGGCCAGGATGGCCAGGGCTTTGATGTTCGGCACCGGATGGCCGACTGCCTGGCGCAGGGCGGGAATGATCTTGGGATCGCGCAATTTCACCCCGGCCCGGATCAGGTCGGCGGTGTCCTTGGAATCGCCACGTCCGAGCTGTTCAATCAGAACATCGATGCCTTGGGAGTCACCGACGGTGGCCAAGGCGATCGCGGCCATGGAACGGATGGCCGGATCGGCATTCTTGAGGGCGGCGACGTAGGCGGGTTTGTTTTCCTCCGTGGCGAGTTCTTGCAGGGCCTTGCGGGTGTTTTGTTTGACGTACGTGTCGGAGTCGTTGAGCAATTCAAAGAGTTTGGCGGCGGCCTGGGCATCGCCCACCTTGCCCAGTGCAAGGGCGGCTTCGGCGCGGACGAACCAGTCCTCGTCCTTGAGTGCGGCCACCAGCACGGAAAGGGCTTTTTTGTCTTTGAGGTCACCCAAGGCCAGCACAATGGCCTGTCGGACTGAGCGTTCCTTGTCTTTGGCGTGCTCGATGAGAAGGTCGACCGAGCGGGCATCCTTCATCAGACCGAGGGCTTTGGCCGCGGTGACCCGGACGACCGGGTCGGGATTTTTGAAGGCTTGGTAAAGGATACGATCATCCGGGCTGTTTTCGATCAGTTTGCGGTAGGCGGCGATGGCGTAGCTGACCTGTTCGGTTTTGAGGAAGAGGTTGACCTGCTCGCGGAGAAGGACCTTGCTTTTCGGGTTGTCGCGGAGGGCTTTTTGGAGGACGCCCATGGCGTCGTCGTATTTTTTCTCGGTGATGAGCTTTTCGACCTCTTTGACAGCGGCGCCATCTTTGCCGCCGCATCCGGCCAATGCCAGGGCCAATAATGCCGTGATGACCAAAACTGCGCGTTCCATTTCTATGCTTATGCTTTAGGGGTGTTGCGCAGGCAAGCATATTCCCGCCGGACGGTGGATGCGGGGGTGCGGCATTAGGCGGACTTTTACGTGGATTAGGGACAGCCCGTTTGACATTGCGGTGAGGACTTTTAACGTGGCGTATCACACGCGTGCGAATTTCATGAGCAAAGCCCCCCTAATGATGCCCCAATTGCAGAAGCAACTGGCCATCAAATCCTACCTAGAACTGGTGCGTCCCGACCTGGAACGAGTCGATGCACGGATCCGCGCCCAGTCCGATGCCTTTGACCCGGGGATCTCCGGTTACGTCGAGTATGCCGCCGAAAGCAGTGGCAAGCGGCTGCGTCCGGCCCTTGTTCTGATGGCGGCCCACGCCACCGGCCGGGCGGGGGAAGAACAGATCGACCTGGCTGTGGTCATTGAATTGATCCATCTGGCCAGTTTGATCCACGATGATGTGTTGGACAATGCCGAGATCCGCCGTGCGCGTCCGACGATGAATGCCAAGTGGGGGGTGGAACTCTCCGTCTTGTTGGGCGACTGCCTCTTTGCCCACGCGCTCAAGCTTTGTACACGTTTCGAAGACGCGGCCATTTCCCGTGCGGTGGCCGATGCGGCGAACGAGGTTTGCACCGGCGAAATCCTCCAGACACAGCGGCGTTACGACCTCAATCTGTCCGTTTCGGATTACCTGCGCATCATCGGCATGAAGACGGCGGCGCTCTTCCGCATATCCACCGAACTGGCCGGAAGGCTCAACCGAGCGCCGGAAAGCATGGTCGACGCCCTGCGGATTTACGGGGAGTCGATGGGCACGGCCTATCAAATTTATGATGATTGCCTGGACCTTTTTGGGACCGAATCCGGCTCCGGCAAGACCCTGGGGACGGATCTGAAGAAGGGCAAATTGACGCTTCCCGTCCTGCACACCCTGCAACAGATCGGTGGTGCGGAACGTGACCGGGTTTCCGAGGCCCTGCTTCACGGGAACGAAGCCGACCGGGCAGCCCTCCAACGCCGGGTGGTGGAAATGGGAGGGCACCGCTACAGCGTCCGCAAGGCCCAGGAATTGCTGGAAAAGGCCGAGAAATCGCTCGAAGTACTGCCGATCAACGACTATTCCGCGCGGATGCGCACCTTTGCCCGGGCTTTCCACAAGGAATTGGACGGCTTGAAATGATGATCCGGGCGGGAATGATCTTCCCTTATCCGGGTTTTGTGCCCTAGGCTCCGCCCTCATGGGGGAGGATGCCCGGCGACCTGGTGAGCCCGACCTGACCGACGAGCAATTGGTCGACCAGGTCCTTTCCGGTTCTGTATCTTCCTACGATTGGCTGGTCCTGCGTTACAAGGAGCGGCTTTATGGGGTCCTTTATAACATGACCTCCAATCATGAGGACACCAACGACCTCCTCATGGAGACCTTTGACAAGGCTTTCCGAAGTCTCTCGACCTACCAAAAGAACGCTTCCTTCTACACGTGGATCTATCGCATCGGCGTCAACAGGGCATTGAACCACCTCAATAAGCGCAAAAAAACCCGAAATACCTTTTCCTTGAACGATATAGAAATGGACGATCAGCTCGAAAAGCAATTTGCGGATGTCAAAGTAGTGGGTGGGGATCGGTCTGCGGAACTATCCGAATTGCAAAAAAAATTGAACGAATCCCTTCAGCGACTGTCTGATGAACACAGGGCAGTCGTGGTGCTGTTCGATATCGATGGCCAAAGTCATGCGGATATCGCCAAAATCATGGGTTGCTCGGAGGGCACGGTGCGCTCTAGACTCCACTACGCGCACCAGAAGCTCCAAAAAATGTTGGAAAGCTACTTAAGGTAATCAATGAACCAGATGAACCAAGACCAGAAACTACGGCAGCTGCTCCAGTTGAAGAGGCATGAATCTCCCGGGGAGGCCTATTTTGAGGCATTCCTCCCGGAATTCCATCGCTACCAAGCCCTCCAGCCCCTCCAACCCGCGAGCCAAGCATCCTGGTTTGAAGCCTTCAGCGGTTGGGTGGACAATTTGGTTCAAGGACTGGTGGCCCGCCCGGCTGCTGTCTTGGCGCCTTACGGGGCTGCATGCGCTGTTTTGGCCGCAGCCTGCGTCGTCGTTTTCTCTGGCCTCTCGCACTCCCCCACGTCCGTGGCAGAGACCACCGTGGGTGGTGGTTATTCTCAAGGTTTTGTCACGGCCCCGGCTGCTCCGGCCCGTCTCATTGCCCAGCCTGAGGAATTCGATTTGGCCAGCGTATCTTCCTTTGACAAGGATTTCGGCAGCGCCCGTTATGTGACCGGGCAGGCAGTCGGTGAGTATGATTCGGCCCTGGCCTTCTAATAAACCTTTGTGGATTTCGGGCGCCGCTCTCGCGGCGGTCCTGTTGCTTGGCTTGGGCCTGTGGGCCACGCTGCATTTTTCCAACCAACGCCGGGTGCAGGAAGAAATCACCAACCTCTGGTCCTCCACAGGTGACGACCAGCCGGCCTATCTCCAGTTGCCCGCCGACTCTTCCCGCAAGGGGAGGACCGGTTCGAATGTCTTCGATGCGATCACCGAGGAAGTGCAGCTGGTTTTTGACCGTTCTGTCCCTGCGGTGGTGAAGATCCGGTCACTCAGCGGGGCCACGCCTCTTGCCGGAACCGGATTCTTCATCGACAAGGATGGCACGTTGCTGACGGCTTATGCTGTGGTCCGCGAGTCCGACCGTGTATGGATTGAATTCAACGGCCAAAAACTGGAAGCCTCCGTCCTCGGACGCGATGCCCGCAGTGGGGTGGCCCTTCTCCGGGTGGACCGGAAAAACACCCCTTATCTCCCTTTTGGCAACTCGGACGATCTTCGCATGGCCAGTGGCCTGATCAGTGTGGCCTACCCCCTGAACCTTCCCATCGCCCCGTCCTTTGGCTTTGTCACTGGTTTTGATGTCCGTTACCTCAACCGCTTCTTCTCCACCACCCACATCCGGGCCAACATCCCGATCAGCCCGGGCCAGATCGGCGGCCCGATCCTCAACAGCCGGGGCCAGGTCGTGGGTCTTCTCGCCATGGCCATCCAGGAAGGCAAGGAGTGCTACATCCTTCCGGTCAATTCGGTGGTTCGTATCGCCGCCGACATGCACAAAAACGGCAAAGTCCGCCATGGCTGGGTCGGGGTGGCCGTGGTGGAAGGACAACCTCTGACCGAAGGCACCAAACCCGTGGTGGTTTCCAATCTCTTCCCTGAAACACCGGCCGCCACCAGCGGGATCATGCCCGGCGATGTGGTCCTGAAGATCGGCAACCGAAACATCCTGACACCGCGGGATGTGCTGGATGCTTCCTTCTTTTCCAGTGTGGGCCAGAAGTTGCCGGTGTTGGTCCTGCGCAACAACGAACAAAAAACCTTCACCATCACCGTGGCTGAACGCCGTTCCCCCGTTTCCGCCGGTTTGGTCATGGAGCCGCAGGACAATTTCATTGCCCCCTTTGTAACACCCCAAGGTCGGGGCCCCCAACGCGTCCACAGCACCCAGCCCTGAGATTCTTCGCTCGGGTCCAGGACTGGTCAGTGGCTGCTCCTTGGGCGCTTGAAGAAGATTATTTTGCCTTTCTGGACCTCCTGCCTATTTTGTGGGCAGGTAAAATAGCTTAAAATCGGCTTATCTGATGACGACAACGGCACGACAATTTCCGAAAACGATGATCCCCAAAGCCTTGGGCCGGGTATCCATGCTTGCCCGTGTCCTTCGAGTCGGGATGACGGCGGCATGCCTGATGTATCTGATTCCTTGCAAGGCCGACACCTTGAACTGGGGGGCAGCCGGAATCGCTTGGACCGCAGGAAATCTTACCCAGAGTTTCACGGTCAACGGCACCACCATCACCATCACGGTTTCTGGAAACACCGGACAGATCATCAATCAATTCGGCGGCCCCACACCCCGGGAAGCAAATAACCTCACTCCCGGGACAGGTTCGCCTTCACTTCATTTGGCGGCGGACTACACCAACACGACCCAAAGCCTCACCGTGACCTTCACCTTCAGCCGTCAAATTGCCAACCTGGCATTCACCATTTACGATGTGGATTACAGTGCATCAGGAAGCCCGTTCCAGGATCAGATCCGCAACATCAGTGCATCGTTTGGAACCTCAACTTATAACGCCACGGTAACAGCCAGCACCGCCAATCAGGCGGCCAACTCGGGCCTGGCCAATGCCACCATCACCGGTATTGCCACCAATGTCGATGGCTCGGCAGGTGGTGATGGTAACGGCGGGATTTCCTTCGGCAGCCAAGGCATCACCAGTGCCTCGTTCACTTGGGGTTCGGGCCCGGGGGCTCCCACCAATCCCTTCCAGCAGTGGATTGCCATTTCCAATTTGGATTACACCGTCGTTCCGGAGCCTTCGACCTGGGTGGGCTTGGTGTTGCTGATCGTCCTGGTGCTCGGGTATGAGATCCGACGTCGCATGGGCTTCCGCGGTGCTTCCACCGTCCGGTCCTAGGGCCGTTCTTCCCGGGCTTGACGGCCCGACACGGCATTCTACGATGAGTCGTGCCCTCTCTGGTCAATCTTACAACACAGACGAGATTCCCCTGCCTTTGCGCGGCTCTGCTGTTGTGTCTTTTGGGCACTTCCGGGCTGCGAGCCGTCACGCTCGACTGGGGGAATGTCGACTGGACGACCAATGCATTTACCCAAGCCTTTGACATCGATGCCTCCAACCCCGGCAACGACATCCGCATCACGTTTTCCGGCGACACGGCCTCCAACAACGACGACGTGTTCGCTGGATCGACCACCGGGCCATCCCCCGACGACACGACATTCTCCACCGGTGGCATCACCCCGGCTGCCGATGGCGAATCGCTCTACATCCAGATACGTTATGCGGACAACAACAACGGGGCAGCCAATGACCAGATCACGGTCACGATTGATTTTCTCTACACCTTCGGTGTTCAGAACGTGACTTTCACCGTTTTTGACGTGGATGACCGAGCAGGTGAATGGGAGGACCGGCTGGACACCTTTCGTGGCTACAACTCTGCCAACACCACCACCTCATTTGCCGACCTGACGGGTTCTGTGGGCAACAACGTCGCCAACAGTGGAACGGCCTCGGCTTCGGTGAACGGGACGGCGGATGTTGGTCCGACCAGCGGCAACGCCAATGTCGCGGTGGTGTTCAACGATGCCACCATGAACAGCATCAGCTTCCGCTGGACCAACCAGGATGCGGCACGCGGTTATCAGTGGATTGCCATTCACAACATCACGTACACCCCGGTGCCCGAACCCTCCACTTGGGTGGCGGGAGGGTTGTTGACGGCCTTTGTCGCCTTCCGGGCGGTCAAAGGGCGCCTCCGTCCAGGCATCAAACCCACGACTTGCGGATGATGTTCGTCCGCCGTTGGACTATCCGGCTCGTCATCCTGGCGGCCGTGTCGGGCATTCTTATCTGGGGGGGTAAACAAACCTACCAGGCGATACGTCTCTGGCACCATCGTCAAATTGCCGTCGATCACACCCGAAAAGGAGATTACACCCAAGCCGCCTTCTTCGCCCGTCTCGTGCTGCAAGCCTCGCCCAAGGATGACGAAGCTCTTCGGCTGATGGGAGAACTGGCCCAACGGAACGGCTACCCGGTCCAGGCTGTGGAATGGTATGGACGCCGCGCGGAATTCCACCCCGGCCAGCCGGCCGTGTTGTTGGATTTTGCCCAGTCGCTCCTTGCGGCCGGCCAGCCCGGGCCGGCTGGGAAGGTACTAGACCTTGCGGCAGGCAGGCCAGGGGTGGACAAAGAACGTCTGGAGCAGCTGCGGGCCAACCGGGCCATCGCCCTGCACGATTTCCCGGCTGCGGTCCGTATCTACCGGAATCTGCTGGCCACGCGACCCGGTCAGGCGTTGATGACTTACAATCTGGCCAATATCCTTTCGATTTCCCCGCTGGAGAAGGAACGGGCCGAGGGGGAAAGTCTCCTGCGCCAGTTGTGGTTGGAGAAGAAAATGCCGTTGGAGGTCAGTCGCAGTCTGGTGGCCATGGCCCTGAGGGACAAGGTCGTCGACCAGACCGGCCCTTGGTTGGACTGTTTGCAAAAGGATCCTGCTGCCCAATGGTCCGATTTGCTTCTGGCCGGAGAGGCCCTGGGCCGGACCCCCGGTGGCATACCCCCGGAGTGGTTCCAAAACCTGACCCGGAAATGCCGCAGTGACCTCGACATCTACCGCGCCCTGGATTGGTTCCGAAAGACGGGGCGCCAGACCGTCGCCTTGGATTGGTGGGGTGGATTGCCGCCCGCCTCTCGTGATCTTCCCTTGGTTCTGGTCGGACGGGCGGAGGTTTTGACCGACTTGGGCCAATGGGACCGGCTGGCGGACGAGTTGGAAGGCCAGAATTGGCAGCCATTGGAGCACTTCCGTTTTGCCTTTCTGGTCCAGGCCCGGAGTCTGGGACGCGAGACCCTGGTCCGTGAAGAAAGATCGCCGGCAGAACGTTTGATCGTCTCTTCGCTTCTCCGCCGCCCCACCGATTTTTTCCGCCTGGACGATCTTCTGCGGCATTGGAATTGGTCCGCCACACGCCGAGAGGAAATCCTTGCCGGATTTGCCTCGCAGTTCCCGGATGACAGACCGATGCTGATGGCCCTGATCAAGGAAGCGCAACAGCGGCGCGACACACTGGCCCTGTTCCACCTGGGCGGGCGTATCCTGGCCCTGGAACCGGACAACCCCGTAGCCCGCAACAATGTCGCTTTTTACGGGTTGTTGCTCGAGCGTGAGGTTGGGCGTTCCACCGCGCTGGCCGAGGCGCTGGTCCGCGACCTCCCGGATTTGAAGGAGGCGCGGATGACCCTGGCCTACAGTCGCTTCTGTGCGGGTCGGACGGATGAAGCCCTGGCCTTGGTCCGGACCCTTTCCCAAGAAGATCTTTCCCGTCCGTCCAGCGCGCTCTACGCGGGGTTGATCCTGCAAAAAGCCGGGAAATCCTCCGAGGCTCTCCGTTACTTCGATTTGGCCCGGCAACACCGTGAGGCGCTCCCCGAGGAAACCGTGCTGCTGCAAAGGGCCTTGAAGGAAGCAGGTGGGTCGCCGGATCCGTCCCATTAAAGCGGATGGTCGGCCAGGACTAAGCGGCGTAAATATCCTAATACTTCGCCCGGGGAGTCTTTTGCTCTTTTCAAGGCCTTCTGGCCGCTTATTTTGCCCGCATGCCCGTCGCCACCCCCAAACAGTTCGCCGCCATGCTCGATGCCGCCCAGAAGGGCGATTACGCCTATGCGGCCATCAATGTCACCTCTCTCAGCACTGTCAGCGCTTCGCTGAAGGCTTTTGCCGATGCCAAATCAGACGGCATCATCCAGGTCTCGACCGGCGGGGGGGAGTTTGCTTCCGGGATTGCGGTCAAGGACATGGCCTACGGAGCCATCGTGCTGGCCGAAGCCACCCATCGTTTGGCTGAAAAGTACAACATCCTGGTGGGGCTCCACACCGACCACTGCCAGCCCAAGAAGGTGGACAAATTCCTCAAGCCGCTCATTGCGGAAACGGCCAAGCGCCGGGCCGCCGGCCTGGGCAACCTTTTCAACTCACACATGCTCGATGCCTCCGAGCTTCCCTTGGAAGAAAACCTGAAACTCTCCAAAGAATTGCTCGCCGAATGCGCCAAACACGAGATCGTCCTTGAAATCGAGGCCGGTGTGGTTGGCGGCGAGGAGGACGGCCATGACAATTCCGGCCTGCCCAATGACAAGCTCTACACCACCCCGGAAGACATGGTGGCGGTCTACGAGCACCTCAAAGGCGTCGGTCGCTACATGTTTGCCGCTACTTTCGGCAACGTCCACGGCACATACAAGCCCGGAGCGGTCAAGCTCCGCCCCGATATCCTCAAGAAGGGCCAGGATGCGGTCATGGGCAAACACGGGAAAGGCGCCGAATTTGACCTCGTTTTCCACGGGGGTTCGGGCACTCCGCTGGAAGAAATCCGCGAGACGCTCAATTACGGGGTCATCAAGATGAACATCGACACCGACACCCAGTACGCCTTCACCCGCCCGATTGTCGACCATGTGATGAAAAATTACGATGGAGTTCTCAAGATCGACGGGGAGGTCGGGGACAAAAAAGCCTACGATCCGCGCAACTATCTCAAAAAAGCCGAAGAGGGTGTCACGGCCCGCATGATCCAGGCCATCCGGGACCTGCGTTCCGATGGCAAGACGCTCTTCGGGTCGGTTTGAGGATCCTTGTTTTTCTCGCCTTGGCTTGTTAAGGACTTCAATCCAGCGAAAGATGAGAAAACATCGTCCCATGAAGCCGTTTCTGGTTGCTGTCCTCATGGGCGTGGGATGTCTGCCTTTGTCGGCCGGGCCGGAATCGGTCAAAGTCTCTTTTTCGATGGAGAAAGACCGCGACAAGAACGAGATGGCTGATGACAAGATGGGCCAAGGGGACAAATTGGAGGCCCGCTATGATTTCAGTTTTTCTCTGGAGAATCTCCAGAACGAGGCCTACAGCGGTTTCCAAGCCAAAGTATATGTCGTGGCGGAGCCGAATGATTGGGACAGGAATTCCGAGTTGAAAGTCTTCAAGGTTCTGGAGGCCTCGCAAATCGCGGTTCCCGCCCAAAGCACGATCAAGGCGGACGTTGGCAACGTTGTCCTGACCAGCACCCATTCAGCCAAAGGCAACACGCTCTGGCGTTCCGGATATCTTTTGACCGGGTACCTCGCGGAATTCAGCCTGGACGGCAAGGTGCTCTTCACCGAATCGAAGGGCGGCAGTGCGGTCAAGAAAGCGGTGCAGGCCCACTTGAAGGCGGAATCCAAAAAGGATCGCTGACCACCGACCGGATCGTCGCACCCCTCCTGCATCAAGGCTTAATCTTTGGTCTTCCCTGATGGCGATTGCCGATAATCGGTGGTCAGCATCCCGGCGTAACCCCAGTTCTCTGGATCAACTTCGTCGATGACGATGTGGATGTGTTCGGGTCTTTTCCCCAGCACGCGCACCAGGGATCCCGTGATGTCCTCGACCAGTTGCTTCTTTTGTCCGACGGTGACACCATCGCGGGTGATCTTGACATTGACGTAGGGCATGGGGTTGAGCTTAACATCCGCCCCCCAAGGGGGCAAGCAGGGCGGACTTGCGCCGGGAAACACTGGGGTAGAATGACCGGGTGGACACTGCCTCCTGGATCTACCCCCGACCCGAGGGACTCTACGTCGCTCCGGGGGATTTTTTCATCGATCCGTCCCGGCCGGTCCCGCGCGCCGTGGTCAGCCATGCCCACAGCGACCACGCCCGACCGGGGCTGATGGAGGTGCGGGCAACGGCGGCGACGCTTGGCATCATGCGGGTTCGCTACCGCGGGGCCGCACCCCAAATGCCGCAACCGGTTGGTTATGGAGAGGCTTGGGAATGGGGTGGGGTGCGGATCTCGCTGGCCCCGGCCGGACATGTTCTCGGCAGTGCCCAGGTCGTCCTGGAATACCGTGGCACACGCGTCGTTTATTCCGGTGATTACAAGCGGGTTCCGGATCCGACCTGTGCCCCTTTCACGGTGGTTCCGTGTGATGTCTTCATCACCGAAGCCACCTTCGGCCTGCCGGTCTTCCGGCATCCATTGATCGGGGGAGAAGTGGAAAAACTTCGCCGTTCCATGGCACTTTTTCCGGAAAGATCCCATGTCATCGGGGTGTATTCCCTCGGAAAAGCGCAGCGTCTCCTGTGCTTGTTGAGGGAGGCGGGGGAGGACCGCCCGGTATACATTCATGGGGCCCTGCAAGCCCTCTGCGATTATTACGCCGGCGAGGGGATTGCACTGGGCGAACTCCGTCCGGCCACGGTGGCGGCGCGGGAGGAACTCCGTCAGGCACTGGTCCTGGCCCCGCCCTCGGCGGTGCGGGAACCCTGGGCCCGCCGGCTCCACGACCCTGTGGTGGGCTTTGCCTCCGGGTGGATGGGCATCCGCCAGCGGGCCCGGCAACAAAATGCCGAACTTCCGTTGGTCATCTCCGACCACGCCGACTGGCCTGATTTGTTGCGCACCATTCGTGAAACGGGGGCGCGTGAAATCTGGGTCACCCATGGGCAGGAGGATGCGTTGGTGCATCAGTGCCGCCTCGGGGGCCTCACCGCCCGTCCCCTGACTTTGGTGCGGGAAGCAGACGGGGAGGATTGATCTGTGAATACCTTTGCCCGCCTGCTCGACCGCCTCGCCTTCACGCCTTCGCGCAACGCCAAGTTGTCGCTGCTGGAGCGCTATTTCCGCGAGACGCCGCCGGACGAGGCTGGGCTGGCTTTGGCTCTGCTCACGGGGACCTTGGAAATTCCGGCCGTCAAACCAAGCACAATGCGTGACCTCGTCCGCTCCCGGGTGGACCCTGTTTTGTTCGACCTTTCCTATGATTTCGTTGGCGACCAGGCCGAGACCATTGCCCTGCTCTGGCCGGGATCCGGAGGGGATGGTGGTGGAAAGCTTTCCGAAATGGTGGACGCATTGCAGCAGGGGAGCGATCAGGCCGTGGCCTCGGAGCGGGTGGCGGCCTTTCTGGACGTCCTCGACCCGGTCGGGCGTTGGGCCCTTCTCAAACTGGTCACCGGTGCGAATCTACGCATCGGGGTCTCGGCGCGTCTGGCCAAGACCGCCCTGGCCCGTGCATGGGGCCGGGAACCCGACGACCTGGAAAAAATCTGGAGCGCTTTCCAGCCCCCCTATGCGGGATTGTTTGCCTGGCTGGAGGGCGGCGGTGCCCCTGTTTTGGACCATCAAGTCTACTTCCACCCCCCTTTGTTGGCCCATCCACTCGATGAGGCGGACTTGGCGGCCATGGACCCGGCGGATTATGTAGCGGAATGGAAATGGGACGGCATCCGCGTCCAACTGGCCTCCAACGGCAAAGATCGGCGCCGCCTCTTTTCGCGCTCGGGCGATGAGATTTCCGCCGCCTTCCCGGAAGTATTGGAGCGGGCGGATTTTGATGCCGTGCTGGACGGCGAATTGTTGGTGCTGGCCGATGTGCCGCGTTCGGTCGAATTGCCGGGGGCTTTCGGGGACCTGGCCCCGTTTTCGAGGCTGCAACAACGCCTCAACCGGAAGCGCGTCACTGCACGACTGCAGGCGGAGTTTCCCGTCGTGCTTTGTCTGTATGATCTCCTTTTTTTGCAGGGACGGGATATGCGCGACCTCCCCTGGGTCGAACGGCGGAGCGCGTTGGAGTCACTGGCCGCCCGCTCGGGTTGGGATGCACGGGCTTTTCGTCTATCCACGACCTTGCCCTTCCATACCTGGGCGGAATTGCGGTCCCTGCGCGAACGCACCCGTGAATATGACATGGAGGGCCTGATGCTGAAACGGAAGAACAGTGCCTATCTGCCGGGAAGGCCCAAGGGTGTCTGGTTCAAGTGGAAACGGAATACCCTCAATGTCGATGCCGTCCTCATGTACGCCCAGCGCGGCCACGGCCGGCGTTCCTCGTTCTACTCCGATTACACCTTCGGCCTTTGGCGCATGGGGGAGGGAGGGAAGCGGGAGTTGGTTCCGGTCGGCAAGGCCTATTCCGGGTTCACGGATGAAGAATTGGCACGCCTGGACAAATGGGTGCGGGAGCACACCTTGGAACGTTATGGTTCGGTCAGGGCGGTCGCCCCGGGGTTGGTCTTCGAGGTGGAATTCGATGCCGTGCAGCGGTCGACCCGCCACAAATCCGGGGTGGCGATGCGCTTTCCCCGCATCCAACGCATCCGCTGGGACAAAGCGGCGGAGGAGGCGGACCGGCTGGAAACCCTGCTGGCCATGATCCCTAGACCCAACGAAAAAAGTCTCTGATTTGCCACGGAGTCGGTGTAAGCCATTTCTCCACGCCCATGAAGCCCATTCCTTCCGTCCTGTTCTTGAATGTATGGATTGTTCCGATCCTGGCCCTTGTCTCCTGTTCGCCGCGCGCTGCCGAACCGGGTGTCCGTCTGCTGGCGGGGCCGATGCCGGGATGGAGTGGCCACCGGGAGGTGGAAATCTGGGCCATGGTGGAGGGCAACGGACGACCAGCCATGAGTTACCGTCGCGCGGATGCCCCGGATTCGGCCGTGAAAATCGCACTTCCCGAAGTTCAGGCCGGCGATGACGGCAAGACCATCCTGCGTTACCATCCCTCACTCCTTGATCCCGGAACCCGTTACGTTTACACCCTGGATTTGCCCGGTTATCCAAACGGGACGGAGTTCCAAACCCAGGCCGATTGGGCTTACAAAAAACCCGCACCGGATTTTTCCTTCGTCTTCGGCTCGTGCCTTTACATGAATGACGCCCCCTACGACCGCCCGGGAAAACCCTACGGGCAGGGGGAGGGGATCCTCGGGTTGATGGCCCGCAGCCGGGCGGATTTCATGCTCTGGCTCGGGGACAATCTCTACCTGCGTCCAGCCGACTGGACTTCGCCCGCCGGTATCCGCTATCGCTACACCCACGACCGCAGCGACCCTTCCTTGCAGGATTTATTGAGGTCGATGCACCACTTTGCCATCTGGGACGACCACGATTTCGGGCCCAACGATTCCTCCAAGACCTTTCCGCTACGCGATGTTTCCCGGAAGACCTTCCGGGATTTCTGGGCCAATCCGCCGTCCGGCCTGCCGGAGCCGGAGGGGATCATGTTCAGCTTTGTTTGGAGCGACTGTCTATTTGTCATGCTGGATGACCGTTCCAACCGGGATGCCAACGAGTTGGAACTGGCGGATCATCCCGGCAAGACGATGCTGGGCGCCCGGCAAATCGAATGGCTGGAGCAGACCCTGCTGCAAAACCGTGAGGCCACTTTCAAGTTTGTCGTCCAGGGCGGGCAGTTCCTCAAGGACCACACCTTTGAGTCCTATGCTGATTTTCCCGCCGACCGTCGGAGGATTCTGGACTTCATCCGAAAGGAAAAAATCGACGGGGTGATGTTTCTGAGCGGTGACCGTCATTTCAGCGAACTGAACCGGATGGAGATCAAGGGGGCCTATCCTTTGTATGACCTAACCAGCTCGCCCATCGGCTCGGGCGTCGCGGCCAATGCGCTCAAGCTGGAAGCGGTCAACCCGATGCGGGTGGAGGGGACTTTGGTGGATTTGCAGAATTTCTGCCGCATCGACGTTCGGGGAGAGGGGCGGGAAGAACGCACGCTCACCCTCAGTTGCATGGACAAGAACGGCACCGAGCGCTGGAAAAAAGACATCCCGGCCCGGGCCTTGCGGCATCCCTGATCGTCCTTTTGTCCGTCCGGCTTTTTCCAATTTCGGGAGATGCCAAGACAAAAGGGTCCTGCTAGGTTCAATCCATGGAATCATACGTCGTAGGTGTCGACATGGGGGGCACAATGATCAAGGTGGCCTCCTTCGATCCCGCGGGCCGCATGCTGGCCCAGCTTTCCACCCCGACCGGGGACGGGGAGCGGATGGGGGATCACCCGGCCTGGGCGGTGCGGGTGAAAAAATTGGTCGCTGAAATGGAAACCCATGCGGGAGGTCCCGCCTCCGGCATCGGGATGACCTGTCCGGGCATGGCCGCCAGGGACAAGCGGCACATCGTTTCCCTGCCCAACCGCCTCCACGGCCTCGAAGGCTTTGACTGGACGGAATGGCTCGGGCGCAAAACCCCGGTGCCCGTTCTCAATGATGCCCACGCGGCCTTGCTGGGGGAGGCTTGGCAGGGTGCGGCCAGCGGCATGGAGGACGTGGTCATGTTGACCCTGGGCACGGGTGTCGGTGGGGCGATTCTTTCCGGAGGAAGACTGGTCCGGGGCCATCTGGGCCGCGCGGGGGAGTTTGGGCACACCACGGTGGATTACCGGGGTGAGCCCGGCAATGCCGGCATGCGGGGGGACTTGGAAAGCTTTATCGGTAATGCCACCCTGCGTCGTCGCTCGGGCGACCGCTTTGCCAGCACCAAGGCTCTGGTCCAGGCCCACCTCGCGGGCGATGCCGAGGCCAGCCGGATCTGGTTGGATTCCATCGAGGCCCTCGGTTGCGGCATTGCTTCACTCATCAACGCGGTCGATCCCGAAGCCGTGATCCTTGGGGGTGGAATCGCCGAGGCCCGCGAGGCGCTTTGGGTTCCCCTGGAGGCGGTGCTCGACCGGGTGGAGTGGAGACCCCGGGGACAGCGGGTGCGGATCTTGCGGGCAAAACTGGGGGATTGGGCCGGAACTTACGGTGCGGCCTGGGAAGCTTTGCACGGCGACCTTGCCCAGATGGGGAAAATTCGGTCTTGAGCCCTGACAGAGGGGCACTTAGACCCATTGCGTGAGCAACGCGCTTTTAGTCATCCCGGCCAGACTTGGCGCGTGGTTGATCCGCGGCACCCGCATCGCCGGGGCTATGGCTCTTTTGACATTGGACATATTCCGATGCCTCTTCCGCTACCGCCTGCGCTGGAATCTGCTGGTCGAACAGATCTATTTCGTCGGCGTCCGTTCTACCTTTGTCATCCTGACCACCGGAGCTTTCACCGGCGCGGTCTTCGCCGCACAGGTCCACTTCCAATTCGTCCGGCTGGGGATGGAGTCGGCGGTCGGGCCCACGGTCTCAGTGGCCATGTGCCGGGAATTGGGTTCGGTTCTTTGTTGTCTTTTGCTGGCGGGCCGGGTCGGCGCCTCCATGGCGGCCGAGATCGCCTCGATGAAAATCACCGAACAGTTGGATGCCCTGCGCTCCATGGGGGTCTATCCCACGGAGTACCTCGTGGTGCCACGATTCCTGGCCATGATGATTTCCACCCCGATCCTGACCGCAGTGGCCATCGCGGTTGGTATCGGCTGCGCCTACATCGTGGCCGTGCCCATCCTCGGAGTTGACGGGGCCTACTACTGGGACAATACGGTCAAGTTCACCGAGTTCACCGATGTGGCCATCGGTGTTTCCAAGGGTTTTCTCTTCGGGATGATCATCGCCATCGTTTCCTGTTACAAGGGGCTCAATCCTCGCCTGGGTACCGCCGGGGTCGGCCAGACGACCACCGAGGCTGTGGTCATGTCCTCGCTCTCACTCCTGGTCTCCAATTTCTTTTTCACCTTCATCCTCAACAACCTCTTTCTCGGCAACTGACATGCTCTCGGTGCGACAACTCAAGAAAGCACTCAATCGTGTGCCCGTCCTCAAAGGGGTCGACCTGGATGTGGCCCCCGGGGAACAGGTCGTCATCATCGGTCGCAGTGGCGGGGGCAAAAGCGTCCTCCTCCGCCACCTAATCGGCCTGCTTCAGCCGGATTCCGGGGAGGTGTGTTACAAGGGGGTCAACCTTTCCACCTTGTCGGAGGAAGATCTGAACCCGCACCGGCGGGAGATCGGGATGCTTTTCCAGAACGGAGCCCTGTTTGATTCGCTTTCGGTGGAGGAAAACCTTTCTTTCCCCCTGCGGGAGCGGGGTGGATTCACCCCGGGCGAGGTACGGCGGAGGGTGGACGAGGCCCTGGAGATTGTCGACCTTCCCCGTCAGAACAAAAAGCTTCCCGCCGAACTGAGCGGTGGCATGCGCAAGCGGGTGGCCCTGGCCCGCGCCGTCATCGGCCGGCCGGAACTGATGCTCTACGACGAACCCACCACCGGACTGGACCCCATCGTGGCCAACAGCATCAACAAGCTCATCCTCCGCCTCGGGCAACAGCTCAAGATGGCCTCCATCGTGGTGACCCACGACATGACCAGCGCCTTCATGATCGCCGACCGGGTCTGTTTCCTCTACGAGGGAGCCATCCGGTTCCAGGGCACCGTGGAGCAGGTCAAGGCTTCTGCGGACGACGAATTGCAACGGTTCGTCAACGGCATCTCCAAGGATGAGGATGCGGTGCTGTGATTTTCAATCTGACCGGTCACAATAGCTAACTCATTGGAAAATACTATGGACGAAAAAAAGATGGAAACACAGGTCGGGGCCTTCGTGCTCGTCGGCCTCCTGGTGCTGGGCATCCTGGTGGTGGCTTTCGGACGGGTGGGCAGCTGGCTCAATCCCACCTACCCCATCGTGGTGCAGTTCGACAACGCCAGCGGGGTGATCAAAAATTCCCAGGTTCTTTACCGGGGGGCCAAGGTGGGAACGGTATCGGACAAGCCACGCATCCAGGCCGGGGGCAAATACGTGGCCCTGCCCCTGGAAATCCACAGTGCGGTCAAGATCCCGGCCAACGCCAGTTTCCAGGTCGGTTCCTACGGTTTGCTTGGCGACCGTTTCGTCAACATCCTCCCGCCAACGCAGGAGTCGGGGGAGTTCCTGTCTCCCGGGGCGGAGGTGGTCGGCATGCCCTCGACCGGGATCAACGACCTGGCCGCCAAGGCCGAACCGGTCATCCAGCGGTTGGACGCCATTGCCAGCAAGCTGGAAACGGAAATCTTCACCCCAGCGTTCGCCAGCAATCTCAACGCCACGATCAAGAATGCCAACAGCACCATGCAGCGGGTCGATTCCCTTCTGGCCGATGCCCAGGGTGGAAAGGGCATCCTCTATACGGTCATGAAGGACCCGTCCGCGGCCGCGGACCTGAAGGAAACCCTCAAGGAATTGCGCCTGCTTTCCTACAATCTGCGCGTCAAAGGGGTGCTTTTCTACAGCGATGTCTCCACCAAGAAAGCCGAGGAAGAGGCGCGGGCCAAGGAAAAGAAAAAGTGAATGATTGCAGCGCCGTTCTGCTGGCGGGAGGGGCGAGCCGCCGGCTGGGATTTGACAAGATTCTGAGTCCCTTGGCCGGGAAACCGGTGTTGGCCTACTCGCTGGAGGCCCTCGACCATTCGCCCTCGGTATCCGAGATCGTCCTGGTGGCGAGGGAGGACACTCGGGAGGCCATCACCCGACTGGCCGGGGGGGCTGGTCTGGCCAAACCCTGGCGGGTGGTGACCGGCGGCGTGGAACGCCAGGATTCCGTCTGGAACGGCATTCAGGCGACCTCCGCGACGGCGATGGTCCTCATCCATGATGCCGCCCGGCCATTGTTGACCCCCGGGATGGTGGCGGACTTGGTGGCGGCGACGCGGGAGTCCGGAGCGGTGATCTGCGGGCGTCCGGCCACCGATACACTGAAATTGGCCGACTCTTCGGGTTGGATCGAATCGACGGTGGACCGTTCCAAATACTGGCAAGTCGAGACGCCGCAGGTTTTCCGCCGGGATTGGATCGAGCGGGCCTACCGGGAAGTTCAGGAGCAGAAGGTGAATGTGACCGACGATGCTTCCGCCGTGGAGCGGCTCGGGCTGCCGGTGCGGATTGTGACCGCCGGGGCCTTCAACCTGAAGATCACCCGGCCGGCCGATTGGCAGATGTTGGAACTTTGGCTCTCCATCCGCACCGGTTCCTCGTTGCGCGCCGCCGTACACGCGCTGGCCAATCAAGCCAGCCCCCTGCTCGGTTATCTGCCCCTCTTGCAAAAGTATGGCAGCACCGAACCCAAGTTCATCGATTATTGGGAAAAATGCCTGAAAGCCTCCGAGCAAATCGAGGAGCAACTGAGAGTCCTGCAAGAGATGATCCGGTCGTTCGAATCGGGTAAGGGCAATTAGCCAATCCATCCGACAAAGCGAATTGACAGGATGCTAGGCAACGGCATCATGATCGCCATGAGCGAACCAGCCAAATTGTCCCCCCAAGAATCCCTCCGCCGCGCCAATATGATCATGGGCATCGGGGTGCTCCTGACCGTGGTCCCCCTTGGTTTGGCCATCGTCAATATCCTCATCACCGATGATGGCGCCATCCTGCAAGCCCTCGCTTCGCTGGGCTGGGCCTTTGTCATCTGCGTCTGTCTTCTCCCTGTCGGTCTGGTTTCTTTTGCGATGGGACTCTCCCGTCTGATGGCGGCCAAGCGCGCGCTCAAAGAGATCGACGAATCCGAAGAATAATCCAATAATCCTAACGGCCCTTGTCCATGCCGCGCCTCGCGTCTATCCGCGCGACAAGGTTCATGTTCCGTCAGGTTCTCAGGGCAGGATCAGGAGAAGGGTTTTCCGCTCCAATAGCTTGATTCTACTTGCCCCGCCGCAGGAGCAGGTACTCGAAGCTGTCGGTCAAGGCCAGCCAACTGGCCTCAATCACATTGTCTGAAACCCCGACGGTACCCCATTCCCGGCCTTCGTGGCTGGATTCCACCAGCACGCGGATGCGGGCGGCGGTGCCGGCGGAAGAATTGACGATCCGGACCTTGTAATCGATCAGGTGCAGGCCGGCGATTTCCGGATACTTTTGCGCCAGGGCCCGGCGGAGGCTGTTGTCGAGGGCGTTGACCGGACCGTCACCTTTGGCCACGGTGTGGAACTCCTCACCCGCGATTTCGAGCCTCACTGTGGCTTCGCAGTCGGAGGAATCGCTGGCGGCGTCCTTGCGCATGGAAACGTGGTATTCGCGCGCTTTGAAAAAAGACAGGCCGGGGTCGAGGGCGCGGCGCACCAACAACTCGAAGGAGGCATCGGCCGCTTCGAATTCATAGCCCTCATTTTCCATCTGCTTGACCCGGTCCAGAACGAGGCGGGCCTCGGTTGATTTGTCCGGAAGATCGACGCCAAATTCCCGGGCCTTGAGCATGATGTTGCTGCGGCTGGACAATTCGCCGACGAGGATTCTGCGCTGGTTGCCGACTTGGGCCGGGTCGATGTGTTCGTAACTGGAGCCGGATTTGGTCACGGCATTGGCGTGCATGCCGCCCTTGTGGGCGAACGAGGCCTGGCCGACGAACGGGGCGCGGATGTCGTGGTTTTGGTTGGCCACCTCGTCGACGAATTGGGAGATCTCGGTCAGTCGGGCCAGCATGCCCGGGGGCAGCACCGGACGGGCGAGCTTCAGTTCGAGGATCGGGATGACCGTGGTGAGGTTGCAATTGCCGGTGCGTTCACCATAGCCGTTGATCGTCCCCTGCACCTGGGAGGCTCCGGCTTGGAGGGCGGCGACGGCATTCGCCACTCCCAGCCCGCAATCGTTGTGGGTGTGGATGGCCACGCGGCAGGAAACGGCCGCGCAGGCCGCGGCAGTGGCTGCGGCGATCTCATGTGGGAGTCGGCCGCCGTTGGTGTCGCAGAGGACGACATACGAAGCCCCGGCATCGGAAGCGGCGCGCAGGCAGGCCAGGGCGTAATCAGGGTCGAGCAAGTAGCCGTCGAAGAAATGTTCGGCATCATACATGACCTCGCGACCATGACGCTGCAGGTGCGCGGTGGTGTCGGCCAACATGCGGAGGTTTTCATCGGTCGTGGTCCGGAGGACTTCAGTGACCTGGAAACGGGAAGATTTGCCCACGAAAGTGACCACTGGCGTCTCCGCGCGCAGGAGCAGGTCCATTTGCGGGTCGTCAGTGACCTTCATTTCCGGTTTGCGGGTGCTGCCGAAGGCGGCGATGCGGGTGGATCCCCAGTTTCGTTTGGCGGCCTCGCGGAAAAAGGCGATGTCCTTCTCGTTGGAGCCCGGGAATCCGCCCTCGATGTAATGCACCCCGAAGGCGGCCAAACGTTCGGCGATGCGGAGCTTGTCGGAGGCAGACAGGTTGATGCCTTCGGCCTGGGCTCCGTCGCGCAGGGTGGTGTCGTAGAGGACGGTGGGGATTTTCATGGAAGTGGGAATGGAGGTGGGGGTTGGATCAAAGGGTGGTTTCCCGGCTGGCGGGGGGAGGTGGGGACCTTCACTGCCGGTTGCAGGAGGTCAGGCGGTAATGATAATCGAAAGGCCGACACAGAAGCGGGGCCGGGCAGCAAGGGCGGTGGCTGCGGAACAAAGCATTCCTATGAGCTAGCGCGCCATGGGTGGCCGGGCAAGGAGATTTGCTGGATTGTCCCCGGTCGGTGGGCTATCCCATGGCCATGCGTGTCGTCTTTGTGGGAACGGGCGAAATCGGAGTGCCCTCCTACCGGGCGTTGGTTTCCGCCCCCGGAATCCATCTGGTGGGGGTGGTGACCCAGCCGGACCGGCCAGCGGGAAGGAAGCTGGAACCGACGCCTTCCCCGGTCAAACGGGCCGTCGCCGGCTCCGGGGTGGTCCTGCTGCAGCCGGAAAAAATCAACCGTCCCGAGGTGATCGAAGAACTGCGGGCCCTGGTGCCCGATGTCCTGGTGGTGTGTGCCTACGGCCAGATCCTCAAGCCCGCGGTCCTTGAATTGCCGCGAATGGGCTGCCTCAATCTCCATGCCTCCCTCCTTCCCCGCCACCGGGGCGCCAGTTGCATCCAGGCGGCGATCCTGGCCGGCGACGCCCGCACCGGCATGACCGTGATGTGGATGGATGCGGGCTTGGACACGGGCGACATCCTCTTGCAGGAAGCTTTCCCGATGGGGCGCCGGGCCACGGCCGGGGCATTGCACGACCGTTTGGCCGCCCAGGCCCCCGGGTTGTTGTTGCGCGCCCTCTCTCTGGTTAGGGAAGGCCGGGCGCCGCGCCTTCCCCAGGACGCAGGCCTGGCGACTTACGCCCCCAAGCTGAGCAAGGCGGACGGCCGCCTGGATTGGAGCCGCCCACTGTGCGAGATCGACCGCCGGGTCCGGGCCATGAGCCCATGGCCCTCGGCCTATACCTATTTCGAGGACCACGGGCAGCGGCGTTTGTTGAAAGTTTTCCGCATCATCCTTTGCCGCAAAGTGCGGGGCAGGCCGGGGGAAATCCTCCGGGTCGGAAAAGAGGGTGTATGGGTCGGAGCCGGCGATGGAGGCATTTTGTTGCGCGAGGTGCAAATGGAGGGCCGGGCCCGGATGCCCGCCGCCGATTTTGCCCGCGGACAAAAACTCATGCCGGGGATGATTTTCGATTAGAATGTTAGGATCTGGTCACCGCGGATTTTCCGGGCCCAGCGGAATATCGATGTAAACCGGGTAATGGTCGCTGGCCAGTCCGGGCGCATCGCCGCCGAAGACGTCTTTTTTCTTCGAGGCCCCCTGGGCGAGGATTTTCAATTCCGGCTCGATGCCGCGCCAGCCCGAGGACAGGAAGATGTAGTCAACCACCTGGTCGGGGATCTCCTCCACGCCCTTGCGCGCGGGCAGGGTGATGGCTTCTTCACGTTTCACCGGGGGCTGGGCCATATGGAAACCCAGGCGGTCGAGATCGGTGAATATCTTCGCCCCCTCGGCATCGGCGAGGAAATAGTCGGTATTGAAATTGCCCAGAACGAGGATTTTGTCCCGGTAGGGGTCGAGGTCATGACGGTCGAGGTCGGCCTTCAGCTCGGCAATGGCGGCCCGTCGATTCCGGTAATTGGCGGCGCGTTCCTCGGGGCGTCCGGCCCCGGAATCACTTTTGAGGTGGCCGTTGTAGATGGTGAAGGTGAGCGGTCCGACTTTCCAACGTGCGGCCAGCCATCCGCGCACGGGACGGTCGGCTCCTGCGATCGGGGTGAAGTCCACTTCCCAGAGATCATCCCACGGGTGGCGGGCCATGAAGCCGCACTGTTGCTGGATGCGGTCGAGGTCGCGGGCGGTGTCGTTTTTTTGGTAAAAAATGGATGCCGCCAGATGGGAGAAGGGCCACAGGCCGATGTTGCGGTTGAGGCGCTGGAGGGCCCCGATGTTGCGGATTTCCTGGGTGGCCAGGACATCCGGTTTGATCTGGTTGATCAAGTGGGCCACCGCGGCGGTTTGCCAGTTTGTGGCCTGTTCTTGCCCCCCGCGCTGTCCGGCCGGATACCATTCGATGTTCCAGGATGCCACACGAAAAAACGATCGCTCCCGGATGGTGGTTCCGGGCAAGGGGACTACTTCGTTGGCGGGTTTTTCCGTCCATGGTTCGGCTCCAGCCCAAGGGGGGGCAAGCAGGACGAACAGCACAACCCATCGGTTACAACGCATTCTTTTGTTTAGCGGTGGTTTGTTTTCCGGGAAGGGGGAAGTGGTTGTGGTTGAACGGTCCGCCCGTTCAGGGAAATGACAGCGAAGCCAGGCGCAGGGAGACGAATTCCTGCAGGTATTGGGGCAGGTCCCGGGAGCGGAGGCTGAACTCCTCGCGAATCCGGGGCAGGTCCGGAGCTCCATCGGCCAGGAGCATGGGGGAACGGTTTTTCCCCGGGTTGTCCTCGCCACCGTCCACGGCGTAATGTCTGGCCTCCTGTCCCGGAAGCCACCGGATGCTGCGCGGTCGGTTCATGCGGTCGTAGATCAACTCAAACCCCGCTGCATTCCCTTCCGGGGCATACCAAACCACCAATTCGAGATAATCATCCATCAGCCACTTGCGTGGCAGGTCGTTCGCCACGGGGCGGATGGGTGCATCGCGAAGCATGTTCGCCATTAAAGCATGGGAGGTGATTCCGGTCAAACGGACCGCATGGAGCCGGTTTTCTTCAAGCATTTCATTTGCCTGCATGGGAGAAATCCTCCAATTTGTTATGATATGTCATCGGCCACGATCATCGACCAGATTTCCTCCACGGATCTTTCTACGATCACATCCCGTGCGCTTTTGTTGGATGTCCGGACACCTGCGGAATTTGCCGGTGCCCACATCGAGGGATCGGTGCTCCACCCGCTTTCCGATCTCGATCCCGGTGCGGTGTCGCAACTGGCCCGTGATAAGGAGGGGATCGTGGTGGTCTGCCAATCGGGCGGGAGGGCCGGACAGGCGGCGGGAAAGCTGGCCACGGCCGGAATCACCAAGGTCCGGGTGTTGCAAGGGGGGGTGTCCGCCTGGGAAAAAGCCGGGTTGCCCCTGGTCCATGGGAAGAAAACGATTTCTTTGGAGCGGCAGGTGCGGATTGTGGCCGGAGCCCTCGTGTTCACGGGGGCGGTGCTGGGTTATTTTGTCCATCCGGGCTGGATCGGTATCTCGGCTTTTGTCGGGGGCGGCTTGGTCTTTGCCGGCCTCACCGATTGGTGTGGCATGGGCCTGCTGCTGGCCCGGATGCCTTGGAACCGGTGATTGCAGGGTGATTGATGGATTCGATAGCGGATCAAATCTCGATCAACGTCAGACCCGGGAAAATCTGGTAGTCGGCGGCATTGCCCGTGATCAGGTGTGTGACTCCCGAGGCCAGGCAGGTGGAGGCCAGCAAAGTGTCCAAGATGCGCTTGCGCCCGAGTTGGCTGGTGCGCATTTGCGCCAGAAACCGACTGACCGCTTCCGAGGTCGGGAGAAGGTGAACGACTTCCGCCGCGTTCCACCATTTTTCGGCCCGGTTCAGGGCGGTATCCATGGCCAGGGGACGTTCAAAGCGACGGGGATCAGTCACGATGTGAATGAATTCGGCCAGCACTTGGGGGGTGAGACCGAAGCGGTTTCCCGCATCCAGATTTTGGTCACGAATCAGCACGGCCCCGGGACGCCCGGGGTGTTCGGCAATGTTCAGGCGGACCAAAAAATCAGTATCGATGGCCACGTTCATGGAGCAGGTCATCCATCCGGTCGTCGATGAGGATAGGGTGGACTTGTCCGACCGAAAAGGGCTTCAAGTCGCGCAAGCTCGGACGCGGGTCAGAAGGGCGCTGGGCGAGGGTTTGGCGCAGGGAATCAGCCACGACATCCTTGAGCTTGCGTCCTTCACGGGCGGCCAACATCTTGATCTCGCGGACCAATTCATCCGGAATTTCCAAACTGGTCTTCATAAGAGAAGTATTTAAGGAAAAGAGTAATTAGTCAAGAAACAAGCGGGAAAATTGACTACTGTAGGTGAGGCCGGTTACTATTCGCTGGATTTCAGGGTTACCACTTGAAACTTAAGACTTAACACTTAAAACTCCGGGTTCCGCCCTGCGGAACCCGCTCATGCCCACCTACGTCATCGGACACAAGAACCCCGACACCGACGCCATCTGTTCGGCGATCGGTTACGCCGACCTGCTCCGCCGCACCGGGATGCCGGGCGTGGAGGCCGCCCGCTGTGGGGAGATCAACGCCCGGACCGCCTTTGCCCTCGAGCAGGCCGGGGTTCACGCACCGAGGCTGGTCATGGATGTCCGCCCGACCGCCGGTCAGATTGCCCGGCGCGAAGTCATCAGTGCGGGGGTGGATGAATCCTTTGGTGAAGCCTTCGACCGCATGCGGGGCCCCGGGCTCCGCACGCTGCCCGTGCTCGATGCGGAGGGACACGTGCTTGGGATGCTTTCCCTCCAGAAGATGGTCGACCTCCTCCTGCCCAACAGTTCCAAGGCCCCGACCGATGCCCGGGTGGTCGATACCAGCCTGCGACGCATCGCCAAGGCTCTGGGGGGCCGGTTCCAGAACGAGGTGGGTCTCGATGACGAGATCCCCTTCATCCTGGTGGTGGGGGCCCAGCGGGCCGCGGCCTTCGGGGAACGCCTCGGCGAATTCCCCCTCGAGCGCACCATCCTCGTGACCGGGAACCGCCCCACCATCCAGAAGCCGGCGATCGACTTCGGCGTTCGGGCCTTGATCGTCACCAGTGGGTATGAGATTGAGCCGAACATTCTCGCGCATGCCAAAGCCAAGGGAGTGGCCGTGCTGATTTCCCCTCACGACACCGCGACAACAACGATCCTGATCAAATGTTCCAAGCGGGTCACGCATGCGTTGCAGAAGGATTTTGTGCGTTTCGCTCCGGGGGACCCGATCGAGAAGATCCGGGCGCTGGCCGCCACCACCGCGGTGACCCTCTTCCCCGTGGTTGATGAATCCGACCAACTGGTGGGTGTCTTTTCCAAGTCCGATCTGGTCAATCCGCCGCTGACCAAGTTGATCCTGGTCGACCACAACGAATTCGGCCAGGCAGTCAACGGGGTGGAGCAGGCGGAAATTCTTGAGGTGTTGGACCACCACCGGCTGGGCGGAAACCTCGTCACGCGTGAGCCGATCCGCTTCATCAACGAGCCCCTCGGATCGACCTCGTCGCTGGTGGCCAAGCAGTTCCGCCAACGCGGGCTGACCCCCGGGCCTGACATCGCGCTCTGCCTCGCCACGGGGGTGATCTCCGACACGCTCTACCTGACCTCGCCCACCACGACCCAAGAGGACCGGGAATTGCTGGCCTGGCTGGGTGAGGTAGCGGGACGGGATCTCAAGGCCTATGCTGAGCGGTTTTTTGCCGAGGGTTCCGTCCTGCAGGTGAAGACGGCGGCCGAAGTGGTGCGCGGCGACTGCAAGGATTTCAGCGAGGGTGGATGGAAATTTGCCGTGGCCCAGGTGGAAGAACTGGGGCTGGAGCGTTTCTGGGCGCGGAAGGCCGAGCTGCAACAGGCCCTGGAGGCATTGGTGGGTGAAAGAAAACTCGATTTCGCCTGCCTGTTCATCACCGACATCAGCCAGCACGTGAGCGTGATGCTGGCCGCGGGCGAGCCCCGCGTCATCGAGGCGATCGACTATCCCAAGCTGGAGGGTGGCGTCTTCGAATTGCAGGGCGTGGTGTCGCGCAAGAAACAGCTCCTGCCGCACCTGATCGGGTTGTTGCAGGGAATGACGCGATAGGTAGTCGGGTGATCAGGACTTCTGCTGGAGGATTTGTTTCCGGCGGAAGTGCTCGTCGAGGCGGTTGTCGATCCGGTCGGAGTCGGATTCCTCCAGATACTTGGGTCCGCCCCAGGCGGCCATGCCGTTGAGGGCGCGGGCCCACTTGTCGGCCATGAGGAGGATGTTGAAGACTTCCTTTTCCGTCTGGCCGAGGGCGACCGGCCCGTGGTTGACCATGAGGACGAGTTTGGGGCCCTTGCCGTGCTTTGCTTTGAAACGCACCAACTCCTCCCGCACCACCCGGGCCAGTTCCAGGCCGGGGTCGACGTAGGGAACGACGGCGATGTGACGGCCACAGACCACAATGACGTCGGGATAGATGTGGCGGAGGAAAGGCTGCGCCCCGGCCTGGCTGGCCAGGATGGAGATCATCGATTCGGTGTGGGTGTGGCCCACCCATTTGGCGCCGCCGATTTCTTGACAGAGGGCGTGGAGGAAAGTTTCAACCGAAGGATGGGGAGCGGAGGCGTCGACGCGGCACGATTGGAGGAAGTCCTGCACTTCCTGTTCGGTGGCCGGCTGGTCGATGAAATCGAGGACTTCCTTTTTCTTCACCCGCGAAAACTGTTCCGGGCGCATGGTGGCGAGGGAACTGCCCGAGCCCTTGACGAGGAAGGTGCCGTCGCCGAGATCGGCGCTGGTGTTGCCTTCGCCGAGGATGGCCAGATGGCGCTCTTCGCGACCGAGTTCGTGGGAGAGTTGGGTTAGTTTTTCTAGGATGTCATTCATGGGGAGGCGGGGGTTTTGGGAACGGCTTCGTTGGCCAGAAGGAGTTGGGCCCCGGACTGGCCGAGGTGGTCGCGGAAGGCGGCATCGGGTTCGCGATCCGTGATGAGCGTGTGGATGTCGCCGAGCTTGGCGAAGAAGAAAGAGGACTGGAGGCCGAGCTTGCTGTGGTCGGCCAGGAGGTAGGTCCGGTCGGAGAGGTCGATCATCTTCCGTTTGAGGGCGGCCTGTTCGTCGTTGGCTTCGCTCAAGCCCCGGGTCGCATCCACCCCAAGGCAGGAGAGGAAGGCTTTCTGGATGTGGTAACACTCCAGCGATTGCTCGACCAAGGGGCCGGTACAGGACATGGAATGCGGACGCAGCACGCCGCCGGTCATGACCACGCGGATGGACGGTCGCTCGGAAAGTTCCGCGGCAACCTTGATGGCGCTGGTCAGCACGGTGAGGTTCATGTCGGGGAGGAGGCGGGCCAGTTGGAGGGCGGAGGAACTGGCGTCGAAGAGAAGGGTGTCGCCGGTTTCAATCTGTTGCAGGGCCACCGCGGCCATGGCTTGCTTGGCGGCCACATGGGCGGATTCCCGGCTGCTGTGGCTGGGGTCGCGGCGGGCGGCTTCGAGCCGGACGGCCCCTCCGTGGTAGCGGAGCAACTGGCCGTCGCGCTCCAGTTTCTCGAAATCCCGGCGGACGGTCTCTTCGGTCACGGCCAGAGTTTGGGCGATTTCCGCAGTGCGTGCGCTTCCCTGGGTATTGACCCAGTCGAGGATTCGGCGATGTCGTTCGAGGGCCAGCATGGAATGAATAAGGGGAGGGAAGTGAGGGATTTAGCTCAAAAAACCTTTGATATGTTTTGTTTTACTTGCTTTTTGGGCGAGGTCAAGCGATTATCCAAACACAAACGCAGAATATAAAAGAAAAACAAAGAACCCCACTCCTATGAAATATCAGTATGTGAATCATGTTTGGAACGATCAAGCGGCCGCGAAGCTCTCTCCTGCGGAGCGACTGGTTTACCGCTCGAATGCGTTGGGGTCGGATCAACGGATCACCAACACCGGCGGGGGGAACACCTCCTCGAAGATCATGGAAACCGATCCCCTGACCGGCGAAAAGGTCGAGGTGCTCTGGGTGAAGGGTTCCGGCGGCGATCTGCGGACCTCCAAGAAAGAAAATTTTTCCTCGTTGTATCAGGACAAGCTGGTGGCGTTGCAGAAGCTGTATGCCTCCCGCAGCGACAAAGGGCTCAAGTCGGCGGCCGAGGATGACATGGTTGGCATGTATACCCACGCGACCTTCAACCTGAACCCGCGGGCCTCGTCGATTGACACGCCGCTGCACAGTTTCCTTCCGGGGAAGCACGTCGACCACATGCACCCGAACGCCATCATCGCCATCGCGGCGAGCAAGAACTGCATCAAGCTGACCAAGGAGATCTTCGGTGGGGAAATGGAATACGTTCCCTGGATGCGTCCCGGCTTCGAACTCGGGCTGGCGATGCAGGAAATCGCCCGCAAGAATCCGAAGACCCAAGCCATCATGATGGGGCAGCACGGCTTCATCTCTTGGGACAACGACGACAAGGCCTGCTACGAACTGACCCTCGGCTTCATTGAGAAAGCCGCGGCCTACATCGAGAAGAAATACGCCGAAAAAGGCGGGGACGCCAAGGCCTTTGGTGGCGCCAAATACCAGTCCCTCCCACAGGAGGAGCGGAACCGCACCCTGGCGGCCATCCTCCCCTGGCTGCGCGGACAGGTCAGCCAGCAGAAGCGTTTCATTGGCACGGTGCAGGACGATGAAAAGATCCTGCGCTTCGTCAATTCCGCCGACGCCCCCCGCCTGGCGGAGCTGGGCACATCCTGCCCCGACCACTTCCTCCGCACCAAAATCAAGCCGCTCTATGTGGCTTGGAACCCCCAGAAGGACGATGTGGCCAAACTCAAGGCCCTGCTCCAGTCCGGCTTGGAACAATACCGCAAGGATTACGCCGCTTACTACAACGCCTGCAAGCACGCCAACTCCCCGGCCATGCGGGATCCGAATCCGACCGTCGTCCTCATTCCCGGTCTCGGCATGATCGCCTGGGGCAAGGACAAGTCGGAGTCGCGCGTCACGGCCGAATTCTACAACTGCGCGGTGGAAGTCATGCGCGGGGCCGAGGCCATCGACGAATACATCGCCCTGCCGCAGCAGGAAGCCTTCGACATCGAATACTGGCTGTTGGAAGAGGCGAAGCTTCAACGCATGCCGGCAGAAAAAGAACTGGCCCGCCAAGTGGTGATCGTGGTCGGCGCCGGATCGGGCATCGGCAAGGAAACCGCCCACCGTTTGGTCAAGGAAGGGGCACACCTCGTCTGCGTGGACCTGAATGCCGAAGCCGCCCAGGCCACGGCCAAAGAAATCACCGACAAATACGGTTTGGGCATCGGCGTCGCAGGCACCGGCATCAGCGGTTGTGGTCCGGCGGTGGGCCTCGCGGCCAACATCACCGACCGCGCTTCCATCCGCGCCATGCTGGACCAGGTGGCCCTGGCCTACGGCGGATTTGATTCCATCTGTGTCACCGCCGGGATCTTTGTTCCCAGTGACACGACAGGCCACATTCCCGATGACAAGTGGGCGCTCACATTCGGCATCAATGTATCCGGCAGCTACTTCGTGGCCGATGAAGCCTACAAGACGTGGAAGGAGCAGGGCCTGACCGGCAATCTGGTCCTCACCACCAGCGCGAACGCGGCGGTGGCCAAGAAGGGTTCCGTGGCTTACGACACCAGCAAAGCGGCGGCCAACCACTTGGTGCGCGAACTCGCCATCGAGTTGAGCCCGCTGGTCCGCGTCAACGGGGTTGCTCCCGCCACCGTGGTCCAAGGGAGCGCGATGTTCCCCCGGGACCGCGTCATTGGGTCGCTGGCGAAATACAACATTCCCTACACCGAAGACGAGGCCACGGATTCCTTGGTGACCAAACTGGCGCAGTTCTACGCCGACCGGACGTTGACCAAGTCGCCGATCACCCCCGCTGACCAGGCCGAGGCCTACTTTTTGCTCGTGACCAAGCGTCTGAGCAAAACCACCGGCCAGGTCATCACGGTGGATGGCGGGCTGCACGAGGCCTTCCTGCGTTAGTCATGCCTCTGCCGTGGGGTGAAAGTCGAGTGGACAAAGTGCGGATGACCCAACAAATTGGCACCACGCATGATCTATGACCAACTCCCCCGGCAGGGCCTTTACCGGCATCTCCACCCCGGCTTTGCCGCCGCGTTTGATTATCTCCTGGGTTTTGAACCGGCGACGCTGGACGGACGGGTGGATCTGGATGGGGACCGTTGCTTTGCCTTGATCCAGACCTATGAGACCCAGCCGGCAACGGACAAGAAATACGAGGCCCATCTCAAGTACATTGACTTGCAATACCTGATCAGCGGAGAAGAGGTCATTTACCACCGGCCCCTGGCCTTGTTGCGGGAGGTCATCCCCTACATCGAGGAAAAAGACGTGGCCAAATATGAGGGCGATGATGACCAGGCCCTGGTCATGCGCCCGGGGGATTTTTCCATCCTCTACCCCCACGACGGCCACAAGCCGGGTTGCACCTTCCGGACCACTCAAGAAGTCAGAAAAGTGGTGTTCAAGATTGCCGTTGCTTCTCCCTGACGCTTGGTGCCGATAGCTGGTAGCTCCCTTGACATTCCAACTGGTTGAACTAGTTTAAATGGATGACGGTCAAAGAAGTCGGGGCCTTTGAGGCCAAGACCCATCTGTCCCAGCTTTTGGATGAGGTGGAGCAAGGGGGAAGGATCTACATCACCCGCCATGGGAAACGGATTGCGGAGTTGTCGCCGGTGGCGCCGAAGAAGAAGGCCAAGTTCGGTTGCGCCAAGGGACCGGGATTTTACATGGCCCCGGATTTCGACGCTCCCTTGGAGGAATTCAAGGATTACATGTGAGCCATCTCGTCGACACCAATGGATGGATTGGCTTTTTGGATGGGCGTGATGATTTTGGTGCCCGGGCCAAGCAGGTGATGTTGGGATCATCTCAATCTTGTTTCATCAGCATCGCCAGCATTTGGGAGGCCGCGATCAAAGTAGGCTTGGGGAAGTTGAAGCTACCCTATGACTTGAAGTCCGATCTGCCCCGCATCTTGGAAGAAAATGGATTCGTCGTGGTTGGGATCGACATCGAGGATGCGACGGCGGTGCGGCAGTTGGAGCCTTTGCATGGGGATCCCTTCGATCGCATCCAGGTGGTGCAGGCGCGTCGTCGTGGTTGGGATGTCATCAGCCGTGACCCGGTCTTTGATCGCTACGGGCTGTCGCGGGTCTGGTGAGATGTAGAGAGAACAAGGCTCAGGCTAGCAGGCGCTGGACGATTCCGCTCAGCGTTTTTCCGTCGGCCCGGCCGGCGGCCTTGGCGGACGCGGCTTTCATGACCAGGCCCATTTGCGCCTTGGTGGTGGCACCGGTTTCCGAGATGGCGGCTTTGACCAGGGCTTCGAGTTCGGCCTCACCCAAGGCGGCCGGCAGCAACGTTTCCAAAAAATCCTTTTCCGACTTCTCCTTCGCCGCCGCGTCGGCCCGGCCCGCAGCGGTGAAGCTGTCGATGGAGTCCTGCCGCTTCTTGGCTTCTTTGCGGATGACGGCGATCACTTCGTCGTCGCTGGGTTGGCCGTCGGCTCCGTGTTTTTCGATGGCGGCATATTTGACGGCTGACTTGAGCAGTCGCAAGGTCCCGAGCTTGTCGGCGTCCTTGGCGCGCATGGCATCTTTGATCATTTCGTCGATTTGCAGGAATAGGGCGGGCATATGAGATGACGGGTGGGAGGTGTAACGGATGGTTGATGAGGTGTCGGGTGGCTGGAGGGAGACTTGGAGGCTTACTTGGGCGCAGGCTCGGTGAGCGTCGCCCGCATGGGTTCGCCGGCGGAAGGGGTCATGGGCGCAGGAGCAGGAAGCGAGGGCATTTCACCGGGGGTGTCCTTGTAAACCACAAGAATGAGGATGCCCTGGTTGTATTGGGGACCGCGGATGATGAAGGGGATGCGGTCCTTGGGGATGAATTTTCCGCCCAGGATGTGCTTGTCCTCTTGGAAGAGTTCGTAGTGGAAGAGGTTGGGGATTGCCGCATCCGAGCGCACCTTCATGCGGAAGGCACGGGTGGGTTCGAAATCGGCCTCCCCACCGGGGGAGAGACTTGCGGAAGAACTGCCGAGGCGTTCGTAGCGAGCGTAGCCGAAAAGCTTGGCCAAGCTTTCGCGGAATTTCTGACAGTCGACCAGGTTTTCCGTGATCTCTTCGTTTTGTCCGTGGATGAGCGAAATGCGCAGGGTGGCGGTCTGTTGGGCCGCGCAGGGAAGAAGCGCAGCTTGGAGGAACAACAGGGCGGCGAAGGGAAGGCGCATGGGATCGGTCACTTCACGCGGTAGCTGGCGGGGAGGTAGTCGTAGCCGGTGGCCCAGACGACATCGGCCTGGGCGGGGGCGGAGTGGAAACCGGAGACCCAGATCTGGGGGTTGCGGCTTTCGGCCACGGGTGCATCCGGGGAGCCGTTGCGGGCGAGGGTGAGGAGGAGGACGAGCAAGGCGCAACTGCCGATGGCGGTCCAGCGCCAGAGGTGGAGATCGCTGGATCGGTTTTCCTCCAGGAGGCATGTGCGCAGACGGGTCCAGGAGCATTCGCAGGCGAATTCGGAGGGCTGGCGTTCCCGGGCAATTTCGGTCAGAGCGGCCTTGAGGTGCTCGACTTCTGGGGTCTGTAGGTCTTTTTCCATGGCGTCGGGTTTCATGGTCTTATCGTTCCTTGTAGGTTTCTTCGAGGATCTTCTTCAATTTCTGGCAGCTGTAAAACAAACGCGAGAGCACGGTTCCTTTCTTGCATCTCAGTATACGCGCGGTTTCCTCGGTCGAAAACCCCTGAATTAATCTGAGCTCGACCACGGCCCGGTGGTCGGGTCCCAAACTGTCCAAAGCACGGGCCAAGGCGGCCCGGTCATCGCCCAGGGCCGCTTCCTTGGCGGCATCGTGCTCGTCGATGGCCTCATGTTCGAGGGTTTCGCCTTCTTCCCCCGTCTGGAGCGGGAAGAGGCCGAGCCATTTGCTGCGGCGCTGGGTTTTCCGCAGCGTGTCGTAGGCTTGGTTCAGCGCGATGCGGTAGATCCACGTGCTGAACTTGGCGTCGCGTCGGAACTTGCGGATTTGCTGGTAGGCCTTGACGAAAGCCTCCTGCACGACGTCGTCGGACAGGGCGTCATCCCGCAGGACCTGGTTGACCGCGCTCCACAGGCCCTTGTAGTGCAGCCGGTGGAGTTCGCGCCATCCTTCCTCGGAACCGCGGATCGCGGCATCGATCCAGGGGTCCTCTTCGGATCGGGTGGCGGTGTGTTCGACGCTCATGGCTGGCTTTGGATTCAAAGGAATATGCCCAGTGGAGGACGGGAAACGAGGGAAAACTCTGGGTCGGTCCTTGCCTCGGGGGCGGCCGGGGACGTAGATTCGTCGGCCTGTGCGCATCCTGGACCGGTACATTCTCTCACAGATCCTGCTGACCACGCTGGCGGCGACGGGAGTGCTGACTTTTCTGGTGGTGGTGCCCAACGCCTTCCGGCGGGTGTTTGAGCACTTGGTCAACAGTGACATCCCGCTCCTGACCATCCTGCAGATGGTTTTGCTTCTGGTGCCGCAGGCCTTGACCCTGACCATTCCCTGGGGTTTTTTGATGGCCATCCTGATGGTGATGGGCCGGATGTCGCACGATCTGGAATTGCAGGCGGTGCGATCCTCGGGGTTGGGGCTGGTGCCGCTGGTTTCGCCCGTCATCCTGCTCAGCCTGGGGTTGAGCCTGCTCTGTCTTTACAACAACGCCATGCTGGCCCCGCGCTGCATCACCGCCTTCAAGTTGATGTTGGTCGACATGGGACGCAAGAATCCGACGATGTTGCTGCGGGCGCAGGAACCGATCACGGCGTTCCCGGGATTCCGCATCTACGTTGACAAAAAGTACGGGCAAACGGTGGAGGGAGTGGCCATCTGGATACTGGACGATGAGGGTCTGCCCAAGAGCAGCGTCCGGGCCGAGCGCGGCACCATCTCGGCCGATCTGAATGCCATGGTTCTGACCCTGACCCTGTTCAATGCCCGCCAGGAAAACCGAGGCGAGGACCCCACCCAACTGGACAAGATCCAGACCGGTATGCGGGCGGGGCAATTCCCCATCACGGTTTCTTTGAAGAAGTTCCTCGATACCAGCAATGTCACCGCCAAAATATCCAATCTGACCTTCGGGCAGTTGACCAACCGGATCTTCGAACCCGGCGGTGACAAGGTCGAGCAGATGGTGCCGCTGCTGACCGAATTCCAGAAACGGCTTTCGCTTTCGGTATCCTGTTTCACCTTCGCCCTCATGGCCATCCCCCTCGCGGTTTATACCCAGCGTCGGGAAACCTCGATCAGCTTCGCCCTCAGCCTCGGCTTGATCATTGTCTATTACCTCATCCTCAATGGGGCCGACGCCCTGCGTCACAAGGCCTCGGCCTATCCGGACGTGGTCATCTGGCTGCCCAATGTGATTTTCCAACTGACCGGCTTCTGCCTTCTTTGGAAGGCCAACCGGCATCCGATGTAGCCCGAAAAAGAGCCCGCAGGTAGGCAGTCGAGGGGGAAGTTTATGTTAATACCCAACCACAGTGGCTCGGCGACGGATTCTTCGGGAGGGCGATGCTCCCGCCGGGCCGGGTTCAGGTTAGCATGCCAGACGCGGCTCAGCAGGAGCTTCGCCCTCCCTTAAGTCAAGGCGCTTTATTGCCCAATCAATGTGATTGGGTATAGGGGTAGCATTTAAAGCATTTTCCAATCCATAGGAGGCCGCCCCACTCGTGTCTCTTACTCGCTCTCGTGCTCGTTGTCTCCCATTCAGAGAACACCAGAATGAGAAAAGTATGAGAACGAGTAGCAGATTAAATACAAAATGGTCTAAACGATCAACATGGCATCGCCGTAACTGTAGAAGCGGTAGCCTTCCCTGACCGCCTCGGCATAGGCCTTACGCTGGAGTTCGATTCCGGTGAGGGCGGCGACCAGCATGAGCAGGGTCGAGCCCGGGAGGTGGAAGTTGGTGATCAGGGCGTCCGTCCGGCGGAAGGTGTAGGGTGGGTAGATCAATTTGGTGGTTAGTCCAGCCGAAGGTTGCAGCTTCGGCGCGGTTTCAATGACCCGGCAGACGGTGGTGCCGACCGCCACCACCCGTTTGGCCACCGCCGCCCGTTCGGCCAGCCCGGCGGGAATGCGGTAGTGTTCGCCGTGCATTTCATGTTCGCTGACATCGGCCACCTTGACCGGGCGGAAGGTGCCCAGTCCCACATGCAGGGTGAGAAAGGCATGGGGAAAGGTGGCCAGGAGTTCCGGGGTGAAGTGCAGACCGGCAGTGGGGGAGGCGACCGAACCGGATTCCCGGGCGTAGACGGTCTGGTATTCATGGTTGTCTTCGGGCAGGTACTCCGGTTGCTGGTGGTCGGCCCGGGCTTGGAGAATGTAAGGGGGCAGGGGAAGCCGGCCATAATCCTCCAACCGGACGTCGCTGTGGAACCGGATGACCCGTTGGGCGTCCGGCAGGGTTTTGAGCACTTCGACCGTGACCGGAGCATGGCCGGGTTCGAGGGCATCCAGAACCAAGCGGGCACCGGGTTTGAGTTTTTTGCCGGGTTTGCCGATGGCCAGCCAGTGGCGGGGCGAGGTTTCCTCGGTGAGGAGAATCTCCACTGCCCCGTTCTCCGCGCTCAGGCGGGCGGGGAGAACGCGGGTGTCGTTGAGGAGCAGGAGATCTTCGGCCCCGATCCAGCACCCGAGGTCGCGGAAGTGGGCATGGGTCAGGGAGCCATTGGACCGGTCCACGACCATCAGCCGGGCGCTGTCACGAGGATGGGCTGGGGTGCGGGCGATACGGTCGGGCGGAAGGTCGAATTGATAGTCGGCGAGGAGGCGGCTCATGTGGGGGAAAGCATAGGGCTGGGGAAGGCAAAACCCAAGTGGGAATGGGAAACGGTCAACACTGCGCGCGCAAAGAAGCTGGTGCACCAAGGTTTACTGAAGTCACGAGGGCCCATCATGGGCGGGACGGAGGGTTGGGGAGAAAGGAAACCGCGAGCAACGATCGTGGCTACAAAAAATTCAAATGCCCAAAAAAACCCGCAAACAAACCTTGCCTGTGCGATGATTGGGACTTAATTTGTTACAGGATCAATCCAATAAAACACACATATGAAGAAAACACGTAAATTTCTCAAAGGTTTCACCCTGATTGAACTACTGGTGGTCATCACGATCATCGGCGTTCTGGCCTCGCTGGCCGTCCCGGCCATCAATGGCGCCTTGGACAAGGCCAAACAAACCGCGGACGTCTCCAACGCGCGTCAGTTGGGCATCGTTCTCTTCTCCGTCGCCAACGACGAAAATGGCGTTTATCCAATCGGTCCCCGGAATGGAAATGGCACACGGACCGCCGCCACCACCTCGACCGATCTTTTCAAAGGTCTTTTGACGGACAAAGAACTCACGGACGCCAAGATTCTGGCCACCGCCGGAAAAACCGCTTTCTCGGGGAACGCGACTGCTTTGGCTGCGGCCAATGTGGGTTGGGATTACTACCAAGGCCTTTCCACTACCGATGAACCTTCCCTTCCGTTGACCATATCGACTGGGGCGTTCTCCAGTGAATCCAAAATCAAGGATTCGACGATCAGTGTCACCGGCGTTTGGAAAGCCAAGGGTTTTGTTTACTACACGCTCGGCAATTCCGCTCTATTCGTCAAAGCGCGCAGTGGTGGGGCCATCACTCCGATCGTTGACAGTTCGGTCACTCTTCCGACTGGTGGCAAATTGCTCGTTCCTTGATCGGGACATTTTTCAAAAAAGCCGCTCCTCATGGGGCGGCTTTTTTTTTAATGCAATGGCACCGCCGGGGATGCCCAGAGTTGGGAAATCAAAGCGACTGGCTGTATTGGAAGACGAGCAGGGCCCCGACGACGGTCAGGATTATGCCGATGATCAGGCCGCCGATCCAAAGCATTTTGGATTGCTCGATTTCCGCTTCCACGCTGACAGATGCGCCCGCCGGGGTGTCGGCCTGTTGGACCAAACGGCGCTTGGCGTCTTCCATCTGCTCGATGAGTTCGTTGTAACTTTGGAAACGGTCATCCGGCTGGCGGGCCATCGCCCGGGTGATGGCGTAGGTGGTCTGGTCGGAAACCGAGGGGGCGTACGTTTTCAGGGGCAACGGAGTGTCGCTCAGGTGCTTGGCCGCCACCAACTCGGCGGTTTTGGCATCGAAGGGCGGTCGCCCGGCCAGGGCGTGGTAGAGGGAAACGCCCAGCGAATACATGTCGCTGCGGAAGTCCTCGACTTTACCCTCGAGTCGTTCGGGTGAGACGTAATAGGGCGTGCCCCAGATTTCCGCGCCAGCGGCGGCTTCGGCAGTCTCCGGGGTGAGGGCGAGTCCGAAGTCCACCACTTTGGGCACTCCGTTGGCCCCAATGAGGATGTTGCCGGGTTTGATGTCGCGGTGGATCAGTCCCCCGCGTTGGAGGGCAAAATTCAAACCGGAGGCCACGCCGATCGCGATGTCGATGACCTTCTCCTCGTGCATCTGTTGCTCGTCCATGATCTCGTCGTCGAAGGTGTGCTTCCCGATGTACTCCATGACGAGGTAGTATTGACCCTCATGCTCGCCGAAAGCGAAGACCTGGACGATGTTGGGGTGGGTGAGGGAGGCGGTGATTTCGACTTCGCGAAGGAAGTTGGCGATGAACTTTCGGTCCTCGCTCAGTTCGCGTTTCAGCACCTTGATGGCGACGACGCGGTTGAGGTTGAGGTCCTGGGCCAGATAGACGACGCCCATGCCGCCCTCGCCCAGGGTGTTGTCGAGTCGGTAATGGTGGAAGGTGCGGGTGACCGGGGCGTGTTGGCCGCAGGTGGGGCACTCAATTTCAGATCCGACGGCGAGGTCGCCGACATCAACCAACTGGCCGCAGCCCGGGCAGACGAGGATGTTGGGGGCGGATTCGTTCACGAAGATGAAGGAAATACCCGTTGAGTGCCTAGGCGGCAACTCTATACTTGAAAACAAATGACCAATGAAGGTGCCGCAGCCGGAGAGGCCGGGATGATGGAGGCAGATGCGAACAGCGGCCCGAAGTGCCATGTCGTGCTGCCGGGAGAGGTGCGGGAGCGTGCGGACAAGGTGTTGGCCCGGGCCTGGGGGGAGTCGCGCAGCCGGATCAAGGCCTGGTTGGATGGCGGTTGGGTGGAAGGAGACGGGAGGGTCTTGGAGGGCAAGGAGAAGCTGCCTGCGGGAACCCGGGTCATCGCGCGTCCGCCCCTTCCCGAACCGTCCGGGGTGGTTCCAGAAAACATCCCCTTGGACATCCTCCATGAAGATACCGATTTGGTGGTGATCAACAAACCGTCCGGCTTGGTGGTTCATCCCGGAGCGGGGCAATGTACAGGCACCCTGGTTTCCGCACTTTTGCACCATTGTGCGGGGGAACTCTCGGGCATTGGCGGTGTGGAGCGACCGGGCATCGTGCACCGTTTGGACCGGGAAACCAGCGGGGTTTTGGTGGTGGCCAAGAATGACCGGGCGCACCGAGGGTTGGCCGGGCAATTCAAGGACCGTTTGACCCGGAAAACGTATCAGGCATTTCTCCTTGGAACGCCAACCCGTCCCGCCGGGATCTGGCAGGAGCCGATTGGCCGGCATTCCCAACAAAGGCAAAAAATGACGGTGCGGACGGATGGCAGGGCATCGCGCACGGATTACCGGGTGGAACAATCATGGTCGCGCTGTTGCCGGGTGATGCTGGATCTGCATACCGGCCGCACACACCAGATCCGGGTGCATGCTTCCCACGCCGGCCATGCCGTGGTGGGGGACCGGATTTATGGACGACAACCTGCCTGGGTGGCTGAAGCGGGCGTGGTCCGGCACCTGCTGCACGCCTGGCGGTTGGAGTTCCAACATCCACGCTCGCACAAAACGCTTTCCATCACCGCACCGCTTCCCGAAGATTTCCTGGCTTTCGAAAAGACCCTCTCATGAATCTCCCCGGGCACGAACTTCTGACGGCTTATCTGCAAAGCCGCTACCGATTGGGTGAGCGTGAGCTGGAATTGCCGGCTCCAGTGGTGGCGGTCTTGCGGGCCTACCGACGTCCGGGGACGACATCAACACCGGCTCCAGCCCGGCCCACCCCCCGCACCACGACCGAATCGGCGCCCGTGGTGACGTCGCGCAGGGTGGCCTCTCCATCCTCGAGTCCTTCAAACGCCCGGGAGCGTTTGCAAACTCCATCCCGTCCAGCGGTGGTCGCTCCCCTCGCACTCCCCGAGGGGACCAAGCAGCAGCGACTGGACTTCATCGCTGCTGCGATCCAGGCCGACACCCAGTGCCGGATGCTCTTCCAGCGGAGCAAAAACATGGTTTTTGGTGTGGGTTCTCCCGACGCCGCCATCCTCTTCGTCGGTGAGGCTCCCGGTGAAGAGGAGGATCTCCAAGGAGAACCCTTCGTCGGGCGGGCGGGGCAATTGCTTACGAAAATGATCCAGGCGATGGGCCTGCAGCGTTCCGGGGTGTACATCGCCAACGTCTGCAAGTATCGACCGGACATGCCCGAGGGGGCGACGGGCAACCGCAAGCCGACTTCGGCAGAAATGGCGGCCTGCCTGCCCTACCTGCGGTCGCAGATTTCCGTCATCGGCCCGCAGGCCATCGTGGCCTTGGGCGCCACCGCTGTGGAAGGGTTGTTTTCGTTGCCACGGGCACCGATCATGAAAATGCGTGGGGAGTGGATGGAATGGGAGGGCATCCCCGTCATGCCGACCTATCATCCAGCCTACTTGCTTCGCAACGAAAGTGTTCTGGAAAAGCGCAAGGTTTGGGAGGATCTGCTCCAAGTGATGGAAAAGACCGGGCTTCCCGTCTCGGAAAAGCAGCGCAACTTTTTCCGGAAAGCATCGTGAAGAATCCATACCCAGGCCGGATTCCCCGGGTACTCTGTGTCCTCACCACCCTGCCGGATGCAGGTGCGGCCCGGCGATTGGCGGCTGCCATCCTGGACTCCGGCACGGCCGCCTGCGCCACCCTCTGTCCCGGGTGGGAGTCGCATTATGTTTGGAAAAACAAGCGGCAAAAGGCTCGCGAAGTCGGGCTCCTGTGTAAAACCACCGCCCAAGCCAGAAAGGACCTTTTTGGCGTCATCCGACAACACCATCCCTATGAGGTCCCGGAAATCCTGGCCTGGGTCCTATCGGCAGTGGATCCGGATTATGCGCGCTGGGTGGGAAAGCAGGTGGGCAAGGGAAACCGCCTGTCGGTTCAAAAACTCAAATCAAACTAATTTTGAACGTTTTTTGTGTGAAAAGGTCCAACACCTGTAGACTATTGGAGCGGGAGCGCGTTTCCTCGTGGGACTTTCATGTGACCCACCTCCTTGCGCGCTCCCGCTCTTTTTTTGCCATACTCCGTCAGAGGCGCTGAAACCGACTTGTCATGGGATTTTAACATAGCGAGGCTTGCCGTCTGTAGCCTTCTTGGAAAGCTCTTCCCGTCCCTATGGGTTCCAAAATTCTTATCATCGATGACGAACCGGATGTGGCCGATCTGGTGGCGATGAATCTGAGGGGTGAGGGTTACAAAGTTCTGACAGCGGACAATGGGGAGGCCGGACTGGCCAAAGCCAAGTCCGAGTCCCCCAACCTGATCGTCCTCGACTTGATGTTGCCCAAAATGTCCGGCCTGGAAGTCTGCAAGGCCCTGAAGCGCGAGGCCGGCACGGCCAAGATCCCGATCATCATGCTCACGGCCAAATCCGACGAGGTGGACCGCATCGTCGGCCTCGAATTGGGGGCCGATGACTACGTCACCAAGCCCTTCAGTCCGCGCGAGCTCCTGCTGCGCATCCAGTCCGTCCTGCGTCGCAGCCAGGCCGGCGGGGATAAGCAGGAACGGATCAAAGTCGGGGATCTGCACTTGGACCACAGCCGTCATGAAGTGCTGGTGCGGGGTGAACGGATCGACCTGACCGCTACGGAATTCCGCCTTCTGGCCATCTTGATGGAACGTCGCGGCCGGGTACAGACCCGGGACCGCCTGCTCAATGATGTCTGGGGTTACGAGAGTGTGATTGATACCCGGACGGTGGATACCCACATCCGGCGCCTGCGGGAGAAGCTGGGACCCTTGGCGGATTATGTGGAGACGGTACGCGGGGTGGGCTACCGCATGAGTGAGAGCATTCCGGCGTGAGCCGCAAAAAAGCAGTTGCGCCTTTCGGGGGAAACCCGTTGGATTCCGATCCGCCTGATGCCGGGCTCTATGGCCTCCTGACAAGAGGGCAGGGGCAGAGCGGCGGTTCCCGGGCGGATACATGAATATCAGTTCCTTTGACCTGGCTTTGGCGGCCGCTGCCGTCGTGGTTGCCGGTCTGCTTTACTTCAAGATTTACCTTCCCATCCGCCGGGTGGCCCAGTTGGTTCAGGGCTTGGTCGAGGAAAAATCGCGCGGTGGCTATGTGCGCAGCGGGGTCTTCGGGCTGCCGGAGATCATCACCGGTCTGGAGGAAATCGACCACCGTTTGGAAAGCCTCCGCGCCTCCGCCCGCCAGGAGGGGTTCGGCCTCAAGACCATTCTGTCCAGCATGGCGGAAGGGGTCATCATCACCGACCGCGACCGCGTGATCCGCCTGGCCAACCAGGCCTTCACCCGTATGTTCCGGGTCCATGGCGAGCCGGTGGGACGCCGGGCCTTCGACGTCATCCTGCATGCCGATGTCCACACCATCATGGACCGGGCTTTCCAGGGCAAGGGAGAAACCACCGGTGAAATCATCATCCAGGAAATGATCGGCGTCGACACCAGCCGCTCGGTCTTCCAGCTCAACGCCTCCGCCCTGCGGGGCGAGGATGACGAGATCCGCGGGTTGGTGCTGGTTTTCCACGACATCACCCGCATCAAGCAACTGGAGGACTTGAGGCGTGAGTTTGTGGCCAACGTGTCCCACGAACTGCGCACCCCGCTGGCCATTTTCCACGGCTATCTTGAAACCCTCCTCCACAATCCGACCACGCCCCACGACGAAGTCACACGTGTGCTCCAAGTGTTGAAGCGGCACTCCGACCGTCTGAACGCCCTGGTCGACGACCTCCTGACCCTGGCGCGTTTGGAATCCGGACGTATCCGCCTGGAGTGCGTCACCGTGCAGGTGCGTCCCTTTCTCGAACGCATCCGCGATGACTGGCGGAAAACCTTTGAACAAAAGAACTGCCGCTTGGAGTTGGCGACCCCGATTGACCCTCCTTTGGTCGAACTCGATCCGCTCCGCTTGGAACAGGTCATCTACAACCTTTTGGACAATGCCCTCAAGTATTCCGACCCCGGCAAGACCGTCGTTTTCGGCACCCTGCCCGTGACCGGTGGCGAGACCGCACGCTTTTTCGTCCGCGATGCCGGGGTGGGGATCCCATCGGATAAAATCGGCAACATCTTCCAACGATTCTACCGGGTCGACCGCGCCCGCTCCCGGGAGATGGGAGGAACCGGATTGGGCCTGGCCATTGTGAAGCACATCGTCCAGCTCCACGGGGGCTGCGTGGCGGCCGAGAGCGAGGTGGGCAAGGGAACGACCATCACCTTCGACCTGCCCCGTCACCGTCCTTTGGGCTCCCCCGCCGGAGTGGAGTCCGCCTCGACCCTGGGGTGACACCCGTTCGGGCTTGCCTCCCGACGCAGGAGGCGTTAAGTGGTTGGATTCTCCAACAAATCTCCAACCCCTCAAACCAGCACCTCCCTATGCCGATCCATCCCAATGTTGTTTCCACCGTGGGCCGCACGCCCCTCGTCAAGCTCAACCGAGTGACTGCGGGTCTTGACGCCACCATCGCCCTCAAGTGCGAATTTTTCAACCCGCTTGGCAGTGTCAAGGACCGCATCGGGGCGGCCATGATCGAGCAGGCGGAAAAAGACGGTGTGCTTACGCCCGGAACCACCATCATCGAGCCCACCTCGGGCAACACTGGTATTGCCCTGGCCTTCGTGGCCGCGGCCAAGGGTTACAAGCTTGTCCTGACCATGCCCGAAAGCATGAGTTTGGAGCGCCGCACCCTCCTCGCCCTCCTCGGGGCCCAACTGGTCCTGACCCCGGCGGCCGAAGGCATGAAGGGAGCGATCGCCCGCGCCGAGGCCCTGCAGAAAGAAACCCCCGGTTCATGGATTCCCCAGCAGTTCAAGAATCCTGCCAACCCCGCTGTCCACCGCCGCACCACCGCCGAGGAAATCTGGGCCGACACCGATGGACGTGTCGACATCCTGGTCTCCGCCGTCGGCACCGGCGGCACCATCACCGGAGTGGCCGAAGTGATCAAAGGGCGCAAGAAGGATTTCCAGGCCATCGCCGTTGAGCCCAAGGACTCGCCCGTCATCACCCAGACCCGACGGGGCGAGCCGCTCAAACCCGGCCCGCACAAGATCCAGGGAACCGGGGCCGGGTTCGTGCCTGACAACCTGCACCTCGATATCGTCGATGACGTTGTCCAGGTGACGAACGACGAAGCCCTGGAGATGGCCCGCCGCCTTTCCAGTGAGGAAGGCCTGATGGTGGGGATTTCCACCGGGGCCAACGTCCATGCCGCCATCGAGGTGGCCCGGCGTCCGGAGAACAAGGGCAAGCTCATCGTCACCATTGGTTGCAGCACGGGCGAACGTTACCTGAGCACGGCACTGGCCGATGCGGCACGCAAGGCCGTTGGTGGTTGAGCCCGGCTCCTCGATGCAGCCCCGAATCCTAACATTCCTGGCCGTGAAACCGCTCTGTTTGTTGGTGGTTTCGGCTCTGGCCGTCGTGCCCCTGGGGGCGGAGCCCGATGGCAAGCAGCCGGTACCGATCCCCGAAGCCATGCAGCAGATGGTCTGGGACAATTCCAAGCTCTCCGACTTCCGGCTGGAAGGTATGGTCCGCACGGACAAAAACCTCCATCCCATCATCCTGCGTACCCGCGGCCGGGAAATGGTCTATGAATTCCAGAAGCAACCCCTGCAGATCCGCGTGGTCATGACCGAGAGCGGCAGCGTGATCCAGCGCAGGAAATCCGCCACCGCGGACTGGGTTGCGGTCACGGGCAAGGAACGTTTGGCCCGCATCCTGGATTCCGACGTGGCCTACGAGGATCTGGGCCTCGACTTTCTGCGCTGGCGCCAGATCCGGCCGCTCGGGGCCGACAGCATCAAGACCCTTGCGGCATGGTCCTACGAGGCCGTCCCGGCTGTGATGAGCAATTACGCCAAGGCCCGCTACTGGATCAGTTCGGAGTACCTCGCCGTCCTCCGTGTCGATGCCTATAATCCAGAGGGATCGGTGATCAAACGGGTCGAGGTCAACGGGGTGATGAAGGTGGGAGCGGTCTACACGATCAAGGAAATGCAGATCTCGAACATGATCCCGGGCCGCGACCTATCGGCTTCGCGCACCTACATTGAAATCCGCAAGGCCGAGCCCGGTTCGGGTTTGTAGTCCGGAACGTTCTTTCCCCGGATTTATTCCTTGGCGCAATTCGCCGCTTCGCGGTTAAATGGGGCCGGTGACCTTCAACATCGACCTCCATACCCATTCGCGGTTTTCCGCCGACGGCGTCTCGGATCCCGAGGACATGGTCATCCAGGCCAGGCGGTTGGGACTCCATGGTTTTGCCATCACCGACCACAACACCTGTGCTTGCGTCGACTACTTCCTGCAGCATGGGCACATGCGCGAAGATGGGCAGGCCGTGGATGGATTGCTGATCATTCCGGGCCAGGAAATCACCACCTCCGCCGGCCATCTTCTGGCACTCGGTGTCCATCTGCCCGATCTCAAAGGCATCAGTGCCGCCGAAGCCGTGGCCCTGATCCACCAGGCGGGCGGGTTGGCCATCCCGCCCCATCCCTACGACCTCTTCCGTGCCGGCATCCGCGAGCCCGTCTTGGACGCTCTACCGATCGATGCCCTGGAAGTGTTCAATGCCGCAACGACCCTGCGCCGTTACAACCGTTACGCCTTCGAATATGCCCAACGTCGCGGGTTGCCCATGACGGCGGGCAGTGATGCCCACCATGTGGAGGCCCTGGGTGTGGCTTACAGCATGGTGGAGAGCGAGGAGCTGGCCTTGCGTCCGGTGTTGGAGGCGATCAAGCGCGGTCCGGCCTTGCAACAAAACTACATGACGCCGAAGGATGCCTTCAAAAAGACCTGGAACAACGTCTTCCGTCTGGGTCGCAGGCGCGGTCGCAAGTTGTCCCCGGTGAAGTGACTCCATGGCAGGTTCTTCCCCGGCTTGGCCGGTCTTTCGGGTAGTCATTTGGATCAACATCCTCCTGGCCGCTGGTTCACTGGCCTGTAGATGGTGGGAACTTCCCGATTGGCCCCACCTGTACCTGCCCTTGGATTGGGAAAGCCTGATGGCCGGACGTTGGTGGTCCTGCTTCACCTACATGTGGATTCACGCCCCTTTCGAAGGCGTGGGGGTCTTCCACATTGTGTGCAACATGACCACGCTGGCACCTTTCGGGCGGGCGGTGGAGGGGGTGCTGGGCCGGGGACGCTTTTGGGCGCTCTACCTCAGCGGCGGACTGGGCGGTGCTGCCGGTTTTGTCCTGGAAACATTCATCCGGCAGGAATGGTGCGGAGTGCCGGAAGGCGGCCACCCGGGCATGGTCGGGGCCAGTGCCGCAGTCCTGGGCGTGGTGACCGCTTTTGCCCTGCTTTTCCCCCAGGCACGCATGGGCTTGATGTTTTTGCCCTTCCGCCTCCGGGCCGGCTGGTTCCTGTTGGGGTTTGCCTTGTTAAGCACAGCCTTTTTGTTTGTACCTGCTGCGGGCTTCATCGCCCACTCCGCCCATCTCGGGGGAATGCTGGGGGGGTGGCTCTGCATGCGATACGGAGTGGGAATGCGACGCGATCCGCAGGAAATTCGTTATTAAAGGTTTATCTGTATAAAGGTTGACTTTTTACGCCTAAATTCGTAAAAGGTGGACTCTTATGAACTTCCGTAAAGTTCCATTCATCGCGGCTGGTCTGATTTTGGGCATGGTGGTTTCCTTGGAAGCCCAACAGGTGGCCCCTCCACCTGCCCCGCGTCCCTGGCATGCCGATACCGCGCCCACTCCGACGACGTCAACTTCGGAACCGAAGACCGAACCGAATGGAAGTCGCCTCAAGGTTTCTTCTGCTGCAGCGGAAGAAGCAGAGGCAGCGCAAAAGCCCCGTTTCAATGTGGATGCCCCGCTGCGCGACCGCTCCGGCTATTACATCGGAGCCAGTTTGGGAGCGAATATTGCCCAAGATAACGATGTGAATGCCCCGGGACTTTCTCTCTCCGGCGATATCGCTCCGGTTGGCGGTCTCAAATTGGGTTACGTGTATCCTTTCGACAACGAGCCCATCGAGCAATTCCAGACCGAGACCGGCGGTATCGGACTCCGCCTGGCTGGCGCTCTCGAGGCCGAGGTGTTCTACTTGCGCAACGAATCCGAGGCCACGATTGGTGGGGTCGCTCGTGATTTTTCCATCGATGCCGGTTACTTCATGTTCAATGCCTTCCTGAAGGCAAAGGTGGGCAAGGCCGGCTTTTACGCTGGTCCCGGAGTCGGGATAGCTCTGACCCATACATCCGGTTCAGCGATCAATGGAGATCAGGACGAGGCGAATCTGGCTTACCAAATGGTTGGAGGTGCCGAGTACCTTTTCCATCCTGACTGGGCCGTGTTCGCGGAGTACAAATGGCTCATCACCGACGATTTCGACCTCGATATGAACGGGGCCGGCCAGACTGATTTCGGCATGTTCGAACAACATCTGTTCAGCCTGGGCATCAAACGCCTCTTCTGATCAGGGCATTGGGAGGCCCTTAAGGTTTTCCAGGGCGTTGGCGGCGGAAGAAGCTTCGGCCGCTTTTTTGCTCGTGCCCGTTCCTCGGCCGATTTCCAATCCTTCGGAGCGGCAGGAAACGACATATTGTTTCTCATGGTCCGGACCGGATTCTTCCAGCAATTGGTATTCCGGGGTTGTCTTGCCCGAAGCCTGGAGCCATTCCTGCAGGGCGCCTTTGGCATTGAAATCGTCCGGAGCCCGGGCTTCGGCCTCGATCCAAGCCGATAAAGAGGCCTCGATCCAGGCCAAGGCCAGGCTGTACCCACCATCGAGGAAGATGGCCCCGAGCACGGCTTCGAAAGCGTCAGCCAGATTCGAACTTCTGGAGCGACCTTGGTTTTTCAATTCCCCCCGGCCGAGGATGAGGTGGTTCCCGAGGTCGTACCTTTTGGCCACCGTTTCCAAGGCCGTGCGATTGACCAGGCGAGCCCGCAGCCGGGTGAGCCGGCCTTCGTCCCAGCGGGGGAATTTCTTATACAACATTTCGGAAAGCGCCAATTGCAGCACGGCGTCGCCGAGAAATTCCAACCTCTGGTTGTCCATGCCCCGGCGTGGAGCCTCGTGCCGGACCGATGGATGGGTCAAGGCCATGCGAAGCAGGGAGGCATCCTGGAAGCGGTAGCCCAGGGCCTCCTGCAAGGGATCCAGATTGGGTGGGTCAGTTTTCATGGCGCGAGCGGGGATGGAAGGTGCGGTGGACCGATCGCAGACGGGCCTGGTCGACGTGGGTGTAGATTTCGGTGGTGGCCAGTTGGGCGTGGCCGAGCAGTTCCTGGATGATGCGCAGATCCGCACCGTGGGTCAGGAGATGGGTGGCGAAGGAGTGGCGCAGGAGGTGCGGATAGATGTTCTTGCGGATGTCGGCCCGTCGCATGGCTTCCTTGACGATCCCCCAGATCCGGGCCGGGGTCAACTTCCGCCCGTGGCGCCCGAGGAAGACCTCCCCTCCTGTGCGCGAGGCCACCAAGGCCGGACGACCGTCCTTGAGGTAGGCGCGGAGAACCTCGATGGCCCGGCTGCCCAGCAGGACCAGCCGTTCCTTGTTGCCCTTGCCGACGACCCGGGCCGTTCCTTCATCCAAATCCAGCCATTCAAGCCGGAGGATGACCAGTTCACCCACCCGCATGCCGCTGGCATAAAAGGTCTCCAATACCGCCCGGTTGCGCAGGCCGAGCGGCCCGGCGGGCCATTCCACTTTCAGGAGGGTGTCGATTTCGGTCTCGTCCAGGGTCTCCGGCAGCTTGGCCGGGACTTTGGGCAGCTCGAGGAGGGAGGAAAGGTCGCGCGGGATTTTTTTCTCCCGGTGGAGGTGCCGGAGAAAATTCCTCAAAGCCACCACCTCGATCTTTTGTGTGGCGGGTGAGGCGTGGCGTCTTTTTTTCTGCTCGGCCAGATAGTCCTGAAGGTGAGCGGTTCCGAGACTCTCCCAACCGGTGCCCGGGTGTTGGCGATCCATCCATTGATGGAAACGTTCCAAGACGATCCGGTGCATGATCTGGGTGTTGGGTGCGTGGCCCCGCTCCATCGCCAGCCAAGCCAGGCAGGCCTCCAGGTCATTGCGGTCGGTCATGTTGCGGCAACCGTCCCCCGATTCAGCCGTTGGCGGAAAAGTCGAGCGGCCGGCCGGTCAGGATGGCAAAGGCCTCACGGTATTTGGCCTGGGTACCGGAGACGATTTCACGCGGCAAATCCGGGCCCGGCGGTTGCTGGTTCCAGTCCTTGAGGGTGAGGAGGTAGTCGCGGACGAATTGCTTGTCAAAGCTCGGTTGGGAGCGACCGGGTTGGTAGTTGAGCAAGGGCCAGAAGCGGCTGCTGTCCGGGGTCAGGCACTCATCGATCAGCAGAAGCTCACCCTCCGGGGTGTGGCCGAATTCAAACTTCGTGTCGGCGATGATGATGCCCCGCTCGATGGCATAAGCGTGGGCGTCTTGGTAAAGGGCCAATGAACGATCACGGAGGGTATGATAAAGTTCGTCACCGACGAGATTCCTGGCTTCGGTTTCGGTCAGGGGTTGGTCGTGACCGGCGGCGGCCTTGGTCGTCGGGGTGAAGAGGGGTTCGGGCAGCCGTTCGGATTCGACCAGACCCGCGGGCAGGGTCAGGCCTTGGATACGTCCGCTCTGTTGGTAGTCCTTCCAGCCCGATCCGGAAAGATAGCCGCGGACCACACATTCCATCGGAACGGTCTTGGCCTGCCTGCAGACGGTGAGCCGGTGATGCCAGGCGTTCGGCATGATTTCCTCGGGAAGTTCGTAGCCGATGACATGGTGCGGAACTCGGTTCTGGAAGCGGTCGAACCAGAACCGCGACAATTGGGTCAGGATGGCCCCCTTGCCGGGAATGGTCGTGGGGAGGATGACGTCGAAGGCCGAAATCCGGTCGCTGGCCACGAGGAGGATGCGATCCTCCCAGCGATAGACGTCACGCACCTTGCCTTGATGGATGCGCACAGGTTCTGGCATCGAACAGGGTTACCGTGAGAGGGGGGCGATAGCAACTGCAACTTGGCCGGGGCCAGTAGTTGGGCAGGAGGCGACGGCGTAATTCTAATACCCCGGATGCACTTGAGTTGTGGGTGTACTCGGCTAATTTGGCAGGCCATGTCCTCTTGTTGCGGCACTCCGGTCTCTCCCATGCAGGGGCATTGCGTAGAGGACCGCAAGGAACAGGCCCGCCACTGGCTACGCCTCGGTCTGGCAGCTTTGATCGCCGGGCAATCGATGGTGTTCAGTCTGGCGGTCAACCTCGACCGCCCGGAAAGCGCGAGTTATCTCATCCTTCACGGCTTGTTGGCGTTGGCGGCATTGGCGGTTTTTCTCCTGGTCGGCCTCCCCATGGCCCGCACGGCCTGGTCGCAGGCGCGGCGGGGACGGGCCGCCATCGAACAATTTTTCCTGGCCGGAGTGCTGGCCGCCTTCGGGGCCTCGGTGGTCAGCTCCCTGACGCGCACGGGCAGTGTTTACTACGAAGTCGTATCGGTCCTCCTGGCCATTTACAGCCTGGGGCGCCTGGTGGGTGAACGCCAACGCCGCCATGTCCTGGCTGCGGCCTCGGGGCTGAGACGCGACTTTGACACCTGTGTGCGCTTGGATGACCGGGACGGGGAGGAGACCGTCCCGGTGGCCGCGATCTCCCGGGGCGACCGGGTCCGCGTTCGGGCCGGTTCGGGGGTGCCGGTGGACGGTCAGGTCGAGGAGGGAACGGCATGGGTCAGCGAAACCCCCCTGAACGGGGAACCTTTTCCCATGGTCAGGCGTGCGGGCGACCTCGTCCGGGCGGGCGGCCAAGTGATCGACGCCGCCCTGATCGTCCGTGCCCAACACGATGGTCACAACCGCGAGATCGACCGTCTTCTGGGTTCGGTCGAGGCCACATTGTCCCTCGTTTCTCCATTGCAACGTGAGGCAGACCGTGTGGTGGCCTGGTTCCTGCCGGTGGTCCTTGTGCTGGCCTTGTTGACCGGGGGGTTCTGGGCCTGGCAACTGGATTGGACCACCGGCCTTTTCCGGGGTCTGGCGGTGTTGGTGGTGGCCTGTCCCTGTGCCCTGGGTTTGGCCACACCCATCGCCCTTTGGGGGGCGGCCAACCGCCTGGCCCGCCAGGGTTTGGTGCCTCGCCGCGGCGACTTCGTGGAGCGACTGGCTGGAATTGACCGGGTGGTTTTCGACAAAACCGGGACGCTCAGCGAGGAACATTTGCAAGTGGTCGATTGGGTGTCGGCACCGGGGACCGACCGGCGACTGCTGGAGGCGGAAGTGGCGGCAATCCAGGACCATATGGACCATCCGGTTGCCCGGGCCTTCCGCGTCTGGCCGAAATCCAAGGGGGTCGTCGTCGAGGGCGGGGTACGGGTCATGCCCGCTTGTGGAGTCGCTGCTCGGGTGGTGACGCCGCAAGGCATCCAGGAAGTGGAACTGGGCAATGAGACCCTTCTGCAACCCGGGGATTCCAGGTTGGTGGATGAATGGAAAGAAGCGCTATCTTCCCCCGGACTTCAGGCGTGTCGCTGGGTGGTCATCCGACGCAATGGCGTGCTGGCTGGCTTGGCCTTGTTGCGGGAGAATCTGCGGGCATCCGCGCCCGGGGTGTTGGCCGACCTGCGTGCACTCGGGGTCGGGGTGGCTGTCATGACGGGGGACCGGCCCGGTGCTGCAGAGGCCCTCGGTCTTACCGCAGTCCATGCCGGATTGAGTGCGGAAGATAAAGCCTCGTTGGTGCGCGAATGGCAGGAGCAAGGACACAAAGTGCTCCTGGTGGGCGATGGGGTGAATGATGCGCCGGCCATGGCTGCGGCCCAAGCCAGCGTGGCCCTGGTCTCGGGATCCGCTCTGGGTCGTGAAACGGCTGATGCCGAGATGTTCGGCAACGATCTGGGACGTTTGGCGGAGGCGATCCGGATGTCCCGACGGGTGGTCCGGAGAATCCGCCAAAACTTGGCCATCGCCGCCGTCTACAATTTCTTGGGCATTGGTCTGGCCATGGCCGGCTGGCTTCATCCCGTGGCTGCGGCGGTGCTGATGTTGGCTTCCAGCCTGACCGTTTCGAGCCGTGCCCTCTTGGGCTTGGAGGATACGGAGTCTGGCGAAAAACCGGTGCGACAAGACAAACGCATCGGGGGGGAGAATTTCCGGCGGCAACGTCTGGCGGCCATGTTTGCGGCGGGGGCTTTGTCGATCCAAGGGGCGGCACTGGTTTATTTGGGTGGATACACGGGTCTTTGGGCCACTGCTCTGCTGGGAGGATTCCTGCTGGCCGGGTTGCTTCTTTGGAGCCAACGCCAGCACTGGCTGAACCATCCCTTTCGGACGGCCTTTGTCATCATGGTCGTTGCGGGCAACGCGGGCATGCTCGCGGGATGGTGGGGGGATGCGGGTTGGGGGCCGGCGGTCCGCGATGGTCTGTGCTTGTGCGGCTGCAGCCCGGGGCATTTTGTCGAGGTTCTCAAAGGTACCCCTGGCTGGATGCATCTGGGCATGGTGGCGGGGGCCTTGCCGGGATTCTGGTGGGATGCGCGACACCGTTCCAAACCACGTCATTGGGACTGGCTCTGGTTGGTTTGCCTGGCCTTCATGTGGTTGGGCATGCAAGGGGGGGCCTGGGCGGTCATGGGTTGGTTCCCGGGCCGTCCACAATGGCAACTGCTGGCCTCGTTCTCTGCCATGACGGCGGGGATGTTCCTGGCCATGCTGGTGGTCTGCGGGCCCAGGCTTTGGGACGAAACACGGGAAAGGGCATCCTCATGAACGAGACCGCACACCGCCACTTGGTGCGCGAGCGCCAGCAACGCTCGGAATTCTGGCGTGCCATCCACGCCCTCGGTTCGCTCAAGCTTGCAGTCTTCCTGTTGCTCACGGTGGCGTTGGCCTGCGCCGCCGCCACCTTTGCCGAGTCGAAGTTCAACATCAAGGTGGCGAAGTATTACATCTACGACAACCCCTGGTTCTCGCTATGGCTGGCCCTGCTGGTGGTCAACCTGGCCTGTGCGGCCCTGACCCGCTGGCCCTGGCAGGCCAAGCACACGGGATTTGTGGTCACCCATGCCGGGATCATCCTCATGCTGGCAGGTGCGGTCATCGGGCGCCATTTTGGTTATGAAGGCACGACAACCTTGAAAAAAGGAGGGGAACCGACCGGCATGCTCGTGGTCGACGAGACGGTGTTCCTGGTGGAGAGTCCGGGTTCGGGACTGATGTACGAGGCTCCCCTGCCGGTGGTAGTGCGGGTACCGCGCCCGGATCGTCCGCGCACCATGCCCGTGCCCGATTCCGACCTGGCAGTGGAGGTGCGGGACTACTCCGAAAACCTTTCCGTGCGGGCGGTGGTCGAGGCCGACCCATCTGGAACGGGACCGGCGGGGATTGAACTGGAGATGGCCACCGCCATGATGAACCAGACCCTGCACATCCCGTTGGCGCTCGCTCCGGTGGAGACGCGCAGCTACGATCTTTTCGGCCGTGCCCGCATCGAATGGGTGGAGAAACTTCCCGCCGTGGCCCGCCCGGCGGCCAAGGCGGCGAAAGAATTCCGCGAAACCCACATGGTTTTCGCACGCATGCCTGACCAACCGGTCTGGCACAACACCCTGGGCAAGGCCACCGGGTTCCAATTCCGCCTCGAGGTGGGAGCAACTGGCGAAGGGCGGGTCCTGATCGTCCACCCCGGGGGGAGGAGCGAAACCAAGCCGTTGGGCGAGATACTGGACCGTCCTTTCAACGACCCGGAATCCGGATTCCGCATCCACCTTGCACAATACTGGGCCAATCTGCGCATGGTCGATGGCAAGCCGGTGTCTGACGGGGACCGGCCCGACAATCCGGCGATGCTGGTGACCTTGACGGGCAAATGGGAGGAAGACCGCGGCGGATCACCGGTCATGCGCATGGCCCCGGTGGAGGGAGGTATGGTGGCTTACCAGATCCTGCGTGGAAGCAAATTGACCGGCCAGGGCCGGGTGCGTCCGGGAGATTCCTTTTTCACCGGTTGGGCCGACTGGAAGGCCACCCTCAAGACCTTCCATCCGCATGCCCGCATCCGCACGGTGGCCGAACCCGTGCCGGCGTCCGGCATGGGCACGGCCAAGGGCGTTCCCGGGATCGAGGCCGCCCTGGTCCATGCGAATGGGAGCAAAGGAACGGCGGTTTGGATTCCTTCCGGCACTTCCAAGGTGCTGGAGAATGGAGACCAAGCCGTGCGGGTCGGATTCGGGTTGAAAACACGCCGGCTGGACTTCACGGTTTCCCTTGAAGACTTCACCGTGCCTCGCGATGAGGGAACCGATACACCGTCGAATTTCATCAGCGATGTCCGCTTTGATGGGCTGGCCTCGCCGCAACCGGTGAGGGCGCGGGTGGAGATGAACACCCCGGCCAGTTATCCCCCGGGGTGGTGGGGGGCCTTGACCGGATGGAACCACAAGTTTTCCCAGGCCGGCTGGGATCCGGACCAGCTCGACACCACCACCCTCCAAGTTTTGCATGATCCCGGATGGTCGCTGAAGTGGATCGGATCGCTCCTGATTTGCGGTGGCATTTTTGCCATGTTCTATCTCAAGCCACGAAATCCCCGAACTCCCCCGACAAACGCTTCCGCTCCGGAATCCACCACCTCCCCATGAAAACAAACATCCTCTCCCCGATCGGCCTCCTGCTCTGCCTGGCCCTTTCCGCCCCTGCGGCGGATTCCGCGCGACCGTCCCTACCGTCCTCACTGCCACTGCGCGTTCTGGAAGAAATGCCCATCCAGCACGGAGGGCGGAAAAAGCCGCTTTTTGCCTACGCCGTCGACCAATGGCGGGCGATTTCCGGGTCCACACACTGGGAGGACCCGGCGGGTGAGGGGGGGCGTTGGACGGCCATGCAGGTGGTGGTCGACGCCTGGCTCCATCCGGAACGGTGGACATCGCGGCCCGTCATCCTGATGGATTACATCCCGCTGAAGAAGGCATTGGGCTATACCGGCAACGACCTGGACCGCCGCCACTTTTCCTTCGAAGAGCTCACCTCCAATAAATTATTGGCGAGCATGGCCGCGGAGGCGGCGGCTGTCCGGAGAAAGAATGCCCAGGCCACCCTAACCCGCGACCAACAGGCGGCCAACCAAGTGGCGGGTCGGATCAACCTGATGGAGGAAATCCTCTCGGGATCGGCATTCCGTTGGATACCTGACCCCAAGAAGCGCGAGGGCACCTGGGCCACCCTGGAAAATGCCGGGGATCATTACCCGTTGGAAACCCTCCGTCCCCTGATGGAGTCCTTCCAGGCCCTGGTCCGGGCCTATGACGGAACGGATGCGGTCCAGTGGGAATCTTCGGTGCGGGATTTCGAGGCACGGGTGGCCGGCCTATCACCGGAGCACTATCCAACTGCGGGGATCATCCATCTGGAATGGCTGTACAAGAAGGGGCGTCCGGTGACCTGGGCCTGGATCGTCTATGTGTTGGCTTTCGTGGTGCTGGTCGCCACTCCCTCTTGGGGGCGGCACTTGGGCTATGGCGCGGGCTGGCTTCTGGCCGGACTGGGTATGTTGCTGCAAACCTCCGGCTTGGTGTTGCGGGTGCTGGTCTCGGGACGCCCACCGGTGACCAATATGTACGAAACGGTCATCTGGGTGGCTTACATTGTGGTGGTCACTGCGCTCGTCTTTGAGTTGATTTATCGCGGACGATACTTCCTCCTAGGGGCCCTTCCAGTGGCGGTGCTCTCCCTTATCCTGGCCGACACCCAGCCGACCATTCTTGACGGATCGATCCAACCCCTGGTTCCAGTTCTGCGCCACAACTTCTGGCTGGTGGTGCATGTCTTGACCATTGTCAGCAGCTACGCCCCGCTGGCCCTGGCCCTCGGGGTCTCGCACATCGCCCTCGGCAAGTTGATCCTGGGCCGGAAGGTCGAACCGCAACTGCACCAGTACATCTACCGTTGTCTCCAGATCGGGGTTTTCCTCATCGGCACAGGCACGATCCTGGGCGGGGTCTGGGCGAACTACTCCTGGGGGCGGTTCTGGGGTTGGGACCCCAAGGAAACCTGGGCGCTGATCGCTTTCCTGTGCTACCTGGCCATCCTCCACGGGCGCATCGCCGGATGGTGGGGCGGATTCGGTCTGGCCGTCGGCAGCATTCTGGCCTTCCAATCGGTCGTCATGGCTTGGTACGGGGTGAACTTCATTCTGGGCAAGGGGTTGCACAGCTACGGATTCGGCACCGGTGGGTTCCCCATGGTCGCAGGGTTTGTATTGTTGGAGGCCGCCTTCCTGGGTCTTGCTTTTTGGTGTCGCTACAGCAGAAGCCGGGCGGGTAACCTGGCGGACTGATTCCCGGGTGGACTTATTCCACCGGGGGACGTTGATACCAAAAGCCGCAGGATTCCCGCTTTTTCCAAGCCGAGGGCTGGAAGGCCAGAGGGATCAGCCGGAGCAGTTGCCAGTCGCTGTTCCATTCGATCTTCCGTGCCGAGGTCGGCACGGAAGTGGAGAGAATGGCGAACTTCCTCTGGTTTTGGGCCAGGTGTTTCTTCATTTTGGCGCTGAATTGGAGCTCTTCCCCGGCATAAAAGGTTTCGTCGAATCCCCCGATGAGTTCCCAATCGGCCCGCCGGCAGAAGATGAAGGAACCCGCGGCCAGTTTGGCCAGCCGGGAAACGGTGTTCCAGAGTGCCAGCACCAGGGCCGGTCCTGGGCGGAGCCGGGCGGTGTCGAAACGCACCGGCGCACCGCCTCCATGGAAACGTCCTTCGGCAATTCCGTCCCACATTTCCGCCAGCAGGGATGCGGGCAGGCGGGTGTCGGCATCGAGGAAGATGAGCCACTCGCCCGTGGACAGTCGTGCCCCGGTGTTGCGGGCACGGGCGATCTGGTTGTGTGGTTCGAAGACAACCCGGGCACCATGGGCCTCGGCCACCTGGCGGGTATCGTCGGTCGAGTTGTTGTCGCAAACGACGATTTCATAGGGCACGGGTTGGGCCAGGGCTTGGAAGGCCTGGTGGATGCTTCCGAGGGTCTGAGGAAGCTGGTCCGCTTCGTTGTAGGCGGGGAGAACAACGCTGATCATGGGTGGAACTGCGGGTGCTGGCGCAGACGTGAAAGATAGCGGGCATCGATGGGTTGTCGATGATAGGGCGGCGACAGAAGGGGTTGTCCTTGGGAGGATCGTTCGAGTGTGCCCAACCAGTCCAAGCCGAGCGGTTGGGTCAACATGCCCGGGCGGGTGGCGGCCAGGGTGGTTTCTTCTTTGCGACCGAGGGCACGGCCTCGACCCACGTAAAATCCGGCCAGCAGCAAGGTGGCACGGACGGAGGTGGAGCGGGTGTGGAAGAGGAAAACTCCTGCCTTGTGGGCGGCGCAGCGGTGGACGTCCTGCCAGAATGAAAGCGTCCACAACTCTGGTTGGGTCTCCGGGGAATGCAGGTCAACCACGGCCAAGTCGGGAGCGGGGATCGATGGATCTTGGCCGCGGAAAATCCCGGTCAGATCGCCGGAATGCATGACCCATCGGAGGATTCTTCCGTTTTCTTCCCAAGCCACGTCGCCATGGGCGCGGAATTTCCGGACTGGGAGGCCGTCAAGATGGGGTGAATCGGCGTCGAGGGCCAGGTCGAAGGCGTCCCATCGCAGATCGAAGCTGTGCACCTCCACCTTCCTGCCGGTTGGGAACGGGTGACGCAAAAGACCGGATGACATGCCTCCCGCACCCAGACCCAGATCCCAGATCACCACCGGTCCTTCGGACGAATGGATGGGGATGGCTACTTCGGGCTGGTCGAGCAAATGGCGGATCTCTTGCACCATGCCGAGTTCGGGATGGAACGTTTCACCGAGGTGCTGGTCGCGCAGGGTGGGTGAACCGTCACCCGCCTTCACCCACTCGTACCTGGGAGCGAAGATGTCGCCGCTGTGCTGGGAATGCAGTGGATTCAAGGGGAGTTCGAGGCTGGGCGGATCAAGAAAGGACGTTAACATCATCTCGTGCAGTGACAAGTGGGTGGATTCCCACATATTCTCTGCAACTTCCCGGTTTATCCGTGGTTGATAGTGCCTATGAACGAGTTGCGTCCGCGTCTGCTGGCCCTTGCGGCGGTGCTTTCCCTGGTTTTTGCCATCGGTTGGTTTTTCTTTTTCCGGGAAAGCGGCATCAACGCCAACTTCAAAAAAGAGCGTCTGGACAAGGTCATGGCCTACTTGGAGAAAAAGACCGGCTTGGATTTGGAAACGAGCTTCGATCCCTCCACCCCGGTGACCCTCTTTCTTCACCAAGCCGGGGTGGGTGAAGCGCTTGATTCCCTGGCCCTGGCAGTGGACGGACGCTGTGTACTTTTTGGCCTCGTGGCCCCCAGCGAACAGGAAATCAACGATTTTGTGGCCGGACTGGTTTCCGGAAAACCCCTGGAAAACTGGACCCAGCAACGTCTCAACCTCCCCGGTTTTCTGCTGGCCGGCGTCTCCAATACCCTCACCGACCCCCGGCAAGATCCCCTGGCCGTGCCGGATCAATGGCCGACCGGTGGTCTGCAGACCCACCTGAAGACCCTGGCTGAATCGTCGGATCTCACCTGGGCCGCACCGACCCCATGGGACCCGGTGGTCACTTTCAACCCGGGGAAGATAAAAGTGGGGCAGGCCATCCCGGCCCTGGCCCGGGCCGCCAAAGGACAAGGTCGTCTAGTCGTTTTCCTGCGGGATGGCCGTCGCGGCGGGGGAGCCCGACCGGAAGGCTTGCCGGGCGGCGAGGGCCCAACCCCTGGGGAAGGGTCGTTCCGCGGCGCCCGGGAAATGCCCGATCCTGCGGTGGTCAACCGTCGAGTCGAAGCCCGCATCGCCGCCCTGCCGCAACAGGAACAAGCCGAGGCCCGCGCCGCCTGGCAGCGTGACCGGGAGATGTGGGAGCAGCTCCGCCAACTCCCCCCCGAACAGCGCCGCGAAAAAATGCGCGAGTGGATGGACAACCCCGCTGCCCAGGAGCGGATGGAAAACAACCAAGCCGACCGCGACGCCCGTCGTTCACCGGAAAAACGCCACGAACGCTATCGCAATTACCTCAACCGTAAAGCCCAGGTCAAATCGTGAAGCCCGCCGCCCGCCGCCCGCAATCGGGGTTTACCTTGATTGAATTGTTATGCCTGTTGGTCATCCTGGCCGTGCTGCTCACGCTCTCGGCCCCTTCTTTTCAAAAGGTTCTGGATAAGGCCGACAGCGCCGCCTGCGCCTCCAATCTCCGCCAGATCGGCATTGCGGTGAATTTGGCCGTGGCCGACAACAATGGGAAGTATCCGACCATCGAGACCGATCCAACCGATCCGGTTTACCCGGCCGAGGCCGGTGCCAAGAGCCTGCAGGAGGTGCTGGCTCCCTACGGAATCGAGACCAGGACGCTCCAGTGCCGGGCCGATCTCCGCTTCAACAATCGGTTCAAGGAAAAGGGATCGAGCTACGAATGGCGGCCGTTGATCGACGATGAGCCCGTGGCGGCCCCCGAAGTCTTCAGTCCTTGGGGCACCCGGATCGTCAAGCCGAGCAAGTTCCGCTTGGTCATTGATGTGGACCCCGTGCACCGTGGCAAACAGAACCGGCTGTATGCCGACGGACACGTTCTCTCTTACTGAGAGACCGGCACTGCGACCCACGGTTTGCGCACGGTCCAAGCCCACCAGAGGGCCAGCAGAAGACCCGCATAAGGCCAGCCAGCCAGCAGGCCGGCAATGGAAAGCAATCCGGCCAGCCAGAACAGGATCAGGGACCACCCCAAAGTTGCTCCCCGCGATGTCGTGACGGCGAGCATCCAAGGCACGGCCAGAAGGAAATCGTAGTGGCAAACGTAGGGTGAAGCCAGGAGGCTGGCGGCCAGACCCAGGGCCAGGGCACCGGCCGGATCAGAGGCCGGCGTGAGATGACGGTATTGTCTTACAAACTTCGCCACCCCTGCCAGCAAGGCCACGCCTGCCACCATCGAGAGCAGGTCGATCCACCGGGCGTGGCCGCCCGCAAGTGTTTCCAATACTCCCCGCAGCGAGAGATTGACCCCCAGTCGCATGGATTGCAGGCCCGAGGCCATTTCACCCAGGCAGGCCAGCCAATCAAGGTGTGCCTGCACCCCAGCCAGAACCACCCCCAGAACCAACCAAGTTGCGGACCCGGCCGCGGCGGCCAGGGTGAAGCGCCAGTGGCCGCAGAAGAGCATGAACAGCCCCAGCCAAGGCAGGAGTTGGGGTTTGTAGAAGACCAGACTCATCACCGCCCCGGCACAGAGCGGGCGACCCCGGGCAAGGAGCAGGCAGGCCGCAGAGGCGACCAACAGGGTGAGCGGGCTGAGTTGTCCGATGTAGAGAGCGTAATGCAAGGGAGGAAAGGCCAGAGTGGCCAGACAACCAAGGGAACGGTTCGCCGGTCCGGTCAGAGCCGGGACGAGGAGCAGGCAAGAGGCGGCATAAAAGACCAGGCTCAGAACCGGCCAGATCCAGGCCCAGGCTTGGAAGGGATACTCCGAGAGCCGAGCGGCCAGCATGGCGCAAAGGGGAGGATAGAGGTAGTTGAAGTGGTCGCGGGGGGCTTCCCCACTTTCCGGGAACCGTTCCTGCTGCCAGGCGTCGACCCGCTGCCCCAGGATATTGCCGCGGTATAAAGCATGGTGCTCCCCGGCGGCCCAAAGGCGGCCTGCGGCGTAGTGGGGGTAAAGGTCGCCGGAATTCGGTTTCCCTTGGATGAAATAGGAAGCTGTTCCGGTGAGGGCCAGGGCAGCAAACACCGCCAAGAGCACGAGCGGCGCGCGATCGAGGAGGCGTGTACCCTGTTTCATTTGGCGGGAGTGCGGCTGGTTTGGTTGGTTTGGATGGTAAGGGATCCAAGGAAAGGAAGCGGGAGACGGAAATGGCGTATGGCGGTCCAACAGAACCAGAGAGCGAGGAAGGGCAGGGCGGGGGAGACGGGAAGGTCCGGGGTGTTGATGGCGAGAAGGGTGGCGATCCAGAAAATCACGGCGGCAGCGATGCCCGAGACCCGCAGGGCGGGCGCGGTACCGGGTTTGAGGTCGCTCCGCAGATTCCACCACCACCAGGGTACCGCCAGAAGGAGATCGTAGTGCATCACATAGGGGGAAAAGAGTGCCCAAGCGGCCAGGGCCAGGAAAACCGCCAGTTCGGGGTTTTCGGGATGACGCGGTTGACGGTGCCTTTCCCAAAGCGCCAATCCACCGAAGCAGGCCAGGCCCGCGAGGGTGATGAGTGGCGCAACCAGGGCGGATGTGCCGGGACCGAGAAGGACTTTGATGGTTCCCGGGAGTGATTGGTGAAGGGCGGCGACTTGGTTCTGGGCACCCCCGAGCATGTCGCGCAGCACGGCGAACCAACCCAGGGTGGCTTCGGAGCCACAGAGCACCCAACCCACGGCCAGCCAACCGAGTGTTCCGGCCCCGAACGCCAATGCAGCGCGTCCATGGCCCGCGACCAGGAGAAATCCCGCCACCGCCAAGCCGATCTGGGGTTTGTAAAAGAGGCAGGATAGGACAACCCCGGCCATCAGGGGTCTTTTGCCCGCGAGAAGGATGGCCACGATGGTGAGGATGAACAGGCTCAACGCACTGTTCTGGGCCAGGATGAGACCGAAGTAAAAGACCGGCAGGCCGAAGGCAACCAGGTGGATGTTCAAACCGTGGGGACGCCAAGGTGCGCACAGGGCATGGGATGCGGCGTAAAAGACCAGAATGGCCAATTGCCAGCAGGCCACCCAGCCCAGATACGGCATCGCGGCGAACGGTGCTCCCGTCATTGCCACCAACGGGGGGTAGACATAGTTGAATCCACTAACGGATCGGGCCTCACCATCGTGGGTGCGTTGGTAGAGGGCCCGACCGAGTGCGGAGCCGCCGTACAAGTCCTTCCACCTTCCTTCGGCGGCGAAGCGCGCGGCCTCGTGGTGCTGCAGCAAGTCCGCACCCATGGGCACACCCAACGGGCTCATGATGCCCCGGGCCTCGTTCCAGGTATGAGCCAGTCCGATCCACAGGACGCAGGCGGTACTCAGGGCGATGACCGGGAGCAGCAGACGAAAAGCACGTTCCATGGGGGCATGTTACAGCGGGGCCGCTGCAAGGAAATCCCGGATATCACTTGCCTTGTCGTGGCGGGTCCATATCACATTGGGCCATGACCGAATGGAACATCCAGGCGCGTTCGGAGGTCTGCCAAGTGACCGGCCGGCCCTTCACCGACAAGGAAGCCTTCTACACCCTGCTTTTTGAGACACCAACCGGCGACGGCTACCTGCGCCAGGACCTGTCCCAGGAAGCCTGGGACTCACGGAATCCCGAGCCCAAGCCTCTGTCGTTCTGGAAAAGCGAATTCGAGCCCGCGGCAGCCGCGGCGGTGGATCCGGTGGACAAGAACGACGCCGAGGCGGAATTGCGTCGGTTGATCGAACAGAAGGACCCGGCCCAGGCCAAACTCTGTTACCTGCTGGCCCTGCTGCTGGAACGCAAACGCATCCTCAAGGCGCGGGAAAAAATTCCCACGCCGGGGGGGCGGCTCATCGCCTACGAGCACACCCGCACGCAGGAAAGCTTCCTGGTGCCCGAAGTGGAGTTCAAATTGAGCGAACTCGATGCGCTCCGCCAGGAAGTCTCCGGAGGCACCAGCCGGATATTTGCCATGGTTTCCAAAATCGCGGATGACCCGGTGACTGAGACGCCGACAGCGGGTTGATGCGGGGGCGATGGAAATGACGCCGCGTTCCGACTCTGCCTGGTTCGCGCCGTTGGCCGTGCTGTTGTTGGTGTTGCATGGGGCTTTTGTGTTGGTCGACCCCGCCGGTTGGGTTTCGGACCCCGGGGTTGGGTGGCATCTGAAATCGGGGGAGATCCTGGTGGAGACCCAGCGGCTGCCGGTGGAGGATCTTTTCTCATTCACCCAACCCGGCAAGGAATGGATCAATTATCAGTGGGGATTCCACGTCTTTCTCGGCCTGTTGGACAAGTGCGGCGGTTTGTCCTCGGTGGTGGCGCTGTGTTCGTTGCTTTATGTGCTTCCGGTCCTGTGGACCCTGCGGCGGATGCTGGCTGAGGGGGCGGGACCGGTTGCGGCGCTTCTGCTGGCGATGGCGGTTTGGGCGGTGATGATGCAGCACACTTACGCCCGGCCCCACCTCTTCACCTATCTATTTTTTGCCGCCTATCTGGGCATTCTGCACCGGGCTTGGGAGGGAGCGGAACAAAGTTGGCGGGGACTGCTCTGGATACCCGGGTTGATGCTTTTATGGTGCAACCTGCACGGAGGGTTCACTGCCGGGCTGGCCCTGTTGGGGTTGTATACCGGCGCGGCCGTTCTGGAAGTGTGCAACCGTCCCTCCGCTTCAGTTGACACCCGCAAGCGGGCCTTGTGGTGGGCTGCTCTGTTTACAACCACGGTGCTGGCCAGCCTGGCCAACCCTTACGGTTGGCGGCTGCACCTGCACATCCTGGAATTCCTCTTCGGTTCAGGAGGACGTCGCACCCATGAATTCCTTCCTGTCTGGCAGCATTCCTCGGCCTCGGTGGTGGTCTTCTGGATTCTCGTCGCGGCCTGGGTTACCGCTCTTCTCCGGGGTCGACGGTCCTTTTCCTGGGCCGAACAGATCAGCGGGGTCTTTTTCCTGGTTTACGCCGTCTCGGCGGTTCGGCACATCGTGTTGTTTGCCCTGCTGTCGGCACCGTTGATTGCGCGGATTTTTGCTGGAAGGCCTCTGCCCTGGCCCTGGCCTTCACCCCCTTGGGGGCGGCCGGGGGCCTGGGCCATCGGCGCGTTGGTGGTATTGGTCTGGATGACCATGCCCTTCTGGCATCCCCGCGATTGGCCGTCGGACCTGGTTGGATTGAACCTCGGCCCCAAGTCGGCCGCGGTTCTCGATGCCCGGGTCGCCGAATTGGTGCCGGTCTTCAACTCGGACCGGGTGGGCGGGGCGTTGATCCAACGTTACCATCCGGGCCTGCGGGTTTTCATGGACGACCGCACGGATTTCTACGATGGAACGTTCATTGAGGAAGTCTACCTGGCGACGCAGGATGCCCGGGAGGGTTGGCCGGGGACACTCGACCGCTATGGCATCCGCGGGGTCGTTTTGAAGACAGGCACCGCTCTGGGACGGGAGTTGCGTTTGCGGGCGGACTGGCGCTTGCTGGCCGAGGACCCGCAAAGCGAAGTTTTTGGCCGTATCGGTCCGGTGCCTTAACTTCGCACTTGCCGGGCCTTGATCGGCGACCGCAGGCTGGAGGGGATGAGCACCGCGGACCGACCGGAAAACAACGCGGCGCGTTTTCTGCCGCCGCTGGCGGTCTTTCTTTTCCTACTTCATTTGGGCTGGGTGTTGGTGGATCCTGACAAGCCTCTCGCAGATCCCGGGACGGGCTGGCATGTCAAGCTGGGTGAAATGTTGGTGCGGGAGGGCAGGATTCCCGCCACCGACCCGCTTTCGTATACCCTGCCCGGGCGGGCCTGGGTGGATTACCAGTGGCTGAGTCATCTGTTGATGGGGATGCTGCACCGGGCGGGAGGGTTGCCCCTGTTGACGGCAGGTTGGTCGTTGGCTTTTGCGCTGATCCCGTTGCTGTTGGTAAGGCGTTTGATGCATGAAGGCACTCCGGTGTTGTGCGCGTGGTTCCTGGCTTTCACCGCCTATCTGGTGATGACCATGCACGCGCAGGTGCGGCCCCATGTGGTCACCTATCTCTTGATGGTGTTGCTTCTTGGCTGGCTGGCCGGTGGTTGGCGGCAACGGTGGTGGGCGGTATTGCTTTTTCCTTTCTGGTGCAACCTGCATGCGGGCTTCATGGCCGGGTTGGTGGTCTTGGCGGCCTACGCCGCCGGGGAATGCGCCGCCGCTTGGATCAAAGAAAAACACCCTCCCGTTCGGGAAATGGTTGCTTGGGCAGGGTTGGGCCTGCTCTGTGGCCTGGCCACGCTGGTCAATCCGTGGGGTTGGGCCCTGCACCGGCATATCCTGGATTTGCTTCACATGAAGATGGTGTCCCGTTGGGAGGAGTACCTGCCGGTCTGGCACCACCAAGGCGCCAACGTGGCATTGTTCGCGGGCTTGGCCCTGTTTTGGGCCTGGGCGGCGTGTGCGCATTTTCGAAAGGCCAGGCCGGGTGAGTTGGCCAGCGGCGCCGTTCTGCTCTATTTCGCCATCGGTGCGGTCCGGCACGTCAATTTGTTCGTCATCGCGGCCCTGCCTTTGCTCGGGCTGGCCCTTGCTTCCGCTTTTGATCGGTTCCTGCCCGGTGGCGCGCAAGCCCGGCAACGCCTGCTGCGTGACCAACGGTCATCGATCACGACGTGGGTTTATACCCTCATGGCCGGGATGGGATTCCTCGCCCTCACACTTTTGATGCCCGGATTGTTCCGCCGCGACCTGCGGGGCCTGCAAGTGTCGGCGGAAGGACTGGATGCCGTGGGCCGGTTGCCGGTGGAAGTGAGGCTGTTCCACCCCGAGAGCATGGGGGGCGTGATCGCCTACACTTATGGGCCGGAGCGGCGGGTCTTTGTTGACGATCGTTTGGATTACTTCGGGGATGATTTTTTTCTGCACACCTACCTGCCATTGTTGGACGGGGCGGAAAACTGGCGGGAGATGTTCGATCGTCTAGGGGTCGGTGCGGCCTTGGTGCCGCAGTCAAGCGGACTGGCCCGCCGGATGCGGGATTCCACCGACTGGCGGATGGATTGGTCCGACGACGAACACATCCTCTTCGAAAGGCGGGGTCCATGAAATGGGCGAGATTTTTGGAAGAGAAGGGGCGTCTGGCCGCGGTGCTCGGGGCTCTGGCGACCTGGGGCCTGTTGCAGGTTTTTCGACCCCATTTTTTCCTCACCGATGATTCCTTCTCGCTGTTTTTTCCGGTGTGGGTGGATTTCGGCAGGAAATGGTTCAGCGGGGGTGATTTTTTCCATTGTGAATGGATATTCGGAGGCCACTACCCGCTGTTGGAAGATCCGGTTTTTCTTCCCCTCCTGCATCCGTTTTGCCTCTTGCTCTCGCCCTTGGCGGCCACCCCATGGCAGACTTGGATGGTGGATCTGGTCTGCCTGGGTCACTTGATCTTGGCGGCTTGGGGATTCGAGGAAATGGTGGCCCGGATGCGTGCTCGGGGTTGGGTGGGCGTGGGGCCGGGTCCGGCGTTGATCATGGGTTGGAGTTACACCTTCAGCATGTACTCCCTTCTCTTGGGAAGTTCCGGGTTTTGGTATCTGGCCAATGTTTCCGCGCTTCCGTGGTTGGTGGCGGGATTGATGGAAAAATCCCGCTGGCGCGCCGCTCTCATTCTGGCCCTGGCCACGTTCCATGGTTTGGTGGGGGGGTATCCGAGTTGTTTTCTTTTTACCATGGTGGGAATCACAGCTTTCTGTGTCTGGCTGTCGTGGTGCGACCGTGATGTTAACGGTCTCGGGCGCGGCCTGGCGGGTTTGTTGGCAGGGGTGTTGCTGGCCCTGCCCTGTCTTTGGGTGCCCCTTTCCGCGTTGGGGGATTCCGTGCGTTCGGGACCGATCCCTCTGGAGTTGGCGGTGGAGGGACGTCTGCCTTGGGCGGTGGCCGTCTCCTCTTTTTTCTTGTCCAGTGGCAGCATTCTATTGGGGTCTTTTGAATTGTTTGGCATGGCGGCGCATACCTACGCGCTGGTTTCCTGTGCGGCATCGGGATGGTTTCTTGCCGCCAGCTTCCGGGACCGGCGTGGATGGTCTGCATGGGATGCGCTGTTGGGGGTGGCTTTGGCGGGGAGTCTGTTGTTGGTATGCCGCCCTGATTTTCTGGGGCGCCTCTTGGGTTCCTTGCCTTTTTTTTCCTCACTACGGTGGCCACACAAGGAGGTTTTCCTGGTGGTCTTTATCGCGATGGTTTTCGCGCTGCGGGGTGGGGACTTGTCGCCGAAGACCACGCGGCTGCTTTTTTTTGCCTCGTTCCTGATCTTTATCGCCCCCTTGGTGTTGGTAGGGCCTCCAAGTTTGAATGCCCACAGCCTGAGCCGGAGTTTGTATCTCGATGGCAAAGCCGCCCGTTGGGTCGACGAATTCAGGAAATGGGTGCCTCCTGGAGTCCGGGTGGCGAGTGCTCTGCCGAAGGATCGCGCGGATACGACTCTCACAGATCCGCATGTTCCCTGGATACTGCTCATGAGTCATAACTTCCCCGCGCTATGGCAAATCCCCGCTTGGGGAGGGTATTCGGCCACACTTCCTCGCCGCATCTATCGCCGAAACCCCGGGATGATCGATGTTTACGGCCATGTGGAACTGTTCGATCCATCGACCGCCGCTGCGGACCTCGCAATATGGTTTCTGTATTGGGACCCGTCTCAATCGGGGAGGATCTTTTTTGGTAGTTCGGCTTCAACCGCACGAGAAATCAAGTTTTTGGAGCCCTGAAAGGGTATAAATTGCCCTGGTAAGGGAAAAAATTACCCACTTTGTCCCGTGTATGCAATCCTATTGGTGGGGCGCTTATCTCTATAATAGATTGTCCATCAATAAGATGTGGCTTGCATGTTTAACTTGGCACGGTCTAGGCTATCTTAGCATTGTAAGCGAGATACAGATATCAACCCAAGCAAACTCAAGAAAATCCTTAGATCCACTCAACATCAAGAGATGCCCCCCTTTTACCCCCATTACCGGTGATGTTTGAAGTCACCCGTAAACCCAAAAACCAAGAAAGGAAAAACCACCATGCTGACCGAACTCTACACCAAGGCCATGAGCCGACTCACCTACCTCAAGTCCAAGAAGGGCCAGACCCTTGTTGAATACGGCTTGATCCTCGCGCTCGTCGCCATCGTTGTGATCGCGGTGTTGACCGTCCTGGGCACCCAGCTCCGCACGCTCTTCAGCCGAGTCACCTCCGTCCTCACCTGAATTCGTTTCGAATCGCCGCTCAGGCGGTGGCTCGAACCCATTCGAAGCGGCTCCCTCTGGGAGCCGCTTTTTTTGTGCCCTTCAATCTTTGCCAAGACGAGCCTGCGGTGACTTGACAAAGTGACGATCATGTCACGGGTTTGTCTTATAAGCTCAGCAATTTGCAATTCGCATGAGTTTGACTGAACCAAGGTGTTTGAGGGTTTGAACTCAGAGTCCCTCTTGACCGCACAATTAAAAACGATCAAATCAGTAGTGTAATACCCAACCTCAATAAATTCAACATACTACCCGCTGATACTCTTGAAGGATGACCGGGATGTCCCCAGTCTTTCCCCAAGACGTAAGCGGAGAGGAAACTCATTATGAACAAATCCACGTATCCAGTCCTAGCCTCAATCTTGCTTTTGCTTTGCCCGGTGCTTCGGGCCGAAAAATTGGTCATCAAGGGATCTGACACTCTGGGGGCCAAGTGGGTTCCGATGCTGGCCGAGGCCTTCAAGGCCCAAAATCCCGATACCACTTTCGAAATCGCCGCCGAAGGTTCCACCACGGGCATTGCCGCCATCACCGATGGCACCTGCGAAATCGCCATGTCCAGCCGCCGGGCCAAGTCGACGGAAATTTCCGCGGCCAAGGCCAAGGGGGTCGACATGCACGAAACCATCGTTTGCTTCGATGCCCTGGGGGTCATCGTCAACGCCTCCAATCCGATCCCTTCCCTGACCAAGCGCCAAGTCGAGCAGATCTTCACCGGCGACATCACCGACTGGGCCGATGTCGGCGGAACAGCTGGCACCATCTCCATCTACACCCGTAACACCGCCTCCGGCACTTATCAGGACTTCAAGGATCTGGCCATGAGCAAACGGGATTACGCCCCCAGTTCCCAGAAGATGGCCGGACACGAGCAAATCGCCGCTGAAGTTGGCAAGAATGCCCTGGGTATCGGCTATGTGGGTATCGCCTATTTCGGGGCAGCCGGGATCAAAATCGTGCCCATCGACGTGGGCGGCACCCTCATCACCCCCAGCCGGGAGACGGTGCTCAACAAAACCTACCCCTACTTCCGTCCTAATTATTTCTACACCAACGGAAAACCTTCGGGTTTGGGCGAAAAATTCATAAATTTCATCTTCACCCCTGAGGGCCACAAGGTCACCGAACAGGTCCACTTCGTTCCCGGTGATGCCCCCTTCACCGTCCAGGTCGCAGAGTAAGAATCATTTCGGGCGCTGAACGATCGACTTCGAGATGAATGCGGCTTCCCATATCAAGCGGCTCGACCAGCGCCCGCTCAAGGAATCCATCCTTCGCAAGAACAAGACGCGGATCTTCGGCTTTGACAGCGACGAAATCATCCGGAAGTTTTTCTTCGGCAACGCCGCCGTTGCCGTGGTGGTTCTGGGCCTGATCACCTTTTCGCTGTTCCGCGAAGGTCTGGGTTTTTTCCCCCAGCATTGGCAGAGCATGGTCGTCTACCGCCAGGCTGGATTGGAGTATGTCGACTACGTCCGGGATCAGCACACCGCCCACGGCATGCTCCTGCGCAACCTGCAGAGGATCCGCCAGGAAAAAACCGCCGACCTCAAAGCACGGGGTGTCGACCCTGCGCGGATCGCGACCCGCATGGCCCCGCTCTCCTCGCTCCTGCGGGATTTCGACGAGGCGGTCATCCCCCTCGATGCCCTCCTGCGCGACATGACCACGACCGCCGCAGGAATCAAAGAACGTTGGACCAACCGCCAGAACGAGGCGCTGGCCTACAAAAACAACCCCGCCGGTGAAAAGGCACCCGGTGAAGAAATCAACCTCCTGGCCGAAGTGGCCCAGGTCCGTGCCTTCCAATCGCGCTACGAGGAAGTCAACCAGGCGTTCTCCATCCGCCTGCGGGAGATTTCCGCTGTTCTGCCGATCACCAACGATGCCGACACCGACGCGAAACTGCGCAAGTTCCAGTCGGGAGTGAACAGGTACGTTCAATCGTTCCCCGACACCGAGTCCCGCATGCGTAAATGGAATCCGGCCCGGGAAGTGGGCACTTTTGAGGCCCTCACCGCCTTCATCCTCGGCCCCAAATGGGTCACCCAGAGCTTCTGGCAGGATTGGTATGGCTTCCTGCCGCTGTTTGTGGGTTCGCTCTCCATCAGCTTCACTGCGCTTCTCGTCGCCGTGCCGTTCGGGGTCGGTGCGGCCATTTACATCAACCAACTGGCCGGGCCCACCGAGGCCCGTTTGATCAAACCGTACATCGAGTTCATTTCCGCCATCCCCTCCGTCGTGCTCGGTTTCTTCGGCATCGCTGTACTTGGTGAAACCATCCGCTGGCTCACGCAGGGCGCGCCGTTGACGGAGTCCGTTTTGGCGACCTGGCCCTCTTGGACCCATGGGCTTCTGGGGATTTTTCACAGCGTCCTGGCTCCGCTGGTCAAATGGGTGCCCTTTTTCCCGATTTCCGAACGACTCAACATCATGACCGCCGGGTTGCTGCTCGCCCTCATGGCCGTGCCGACCATCTTCACCCTATCCGAAGACGCACTCAACAACGTCCCCCGGGCCTTCAAAGAAGCCTCCTACGCCCTGGGGGCCAACCGCCTCCAGACCATCGTCCGCATCATTGTGCCCGCCGCTCTCTCCGGGATCATCTCTGCGGTCCTTCTGGGCTTCGGCCGGGTGATCGGCGAAACCATGGTCGTGCTGATGTGCGCGGGCAATCGCATCCAGATCCCCGATTTCACCCAGGGCTTGGGCGCGCTCTTTCTCCCGGTGCACACCATGACCGGCATCATTGCCCAGGAAGTCCCCGAGGTGCCCAAGGGGGTGCTGCAATACCGCGCCCTCTTCATGCTCGCCATCATGCTTTTCCTCATATCCTTGGCCATCAACTACGTCGCCCAATTGATCGTCAAGCGCTACCGCATCAGCGTCGGCTGAATCCACCATGAATTCCACAGCCGACCCCACCATATTCCAATCCCGCCTCACCTCGGCCAAAATCCGCGAAACTCTGGCCAAATGGGTGTTGCGCTTGGGTACCTATCTGGTCCTGGCCGCCGCCACCTATATCTTCCTCGACATCACGATCAAGGGCGGGCGCGAAATGATCGTGCCGGAGTTCCCCTTCATCAACATCAAGTTCCTGACCGAAAGCCCGGAGACCCTCCATATCCTCAAGTTCAACGATGGCACCGTTCAGGAACTGGGCGACCGCGCCTACCGTGCCTTCACCAAGGACCACCCCGAGGCCACCATCGCCAATCACACCACCTATGTGTATGCCGCCGGGGGGATTTTCCCCTGCATCGTCGGCACCGTCCTCTTGGTCGTCGGCTCCATGACCATCGCCATGGTGCTCGGCATCCTCAGTGCCATCTACCTGAGCGAATACAGCAACCGCGGCCGCGTCATCGAATTGCTCCGCTTGGCCATCATGAACCTCGCCGGGGTGCCCTCGATTGTTTTCGGCATGTTCGGCTACGCCATGTTCGTGATTTTCTTCAACTGGAACGTTTCCCTCATGGCCGGTTGGTTCACCCTGGCCTTCATGGTACTCCCCGTCATCATCACCGCCTCCGAGGAATCCCTCCGGGCCGTCCCCCAGGGCTTCCGTGAAGGGTCCCTGGCTCTCGGTGCCACCAAGTGGCAGACCATCCGCCAGAACGTCCTGCCCTACGCCCTCCCCGGTATCCTGACCTCCTCCGTCCTTGGTATCGCCCGCGTGGCCGGGGAAACCGCCCCCATCATGTTCACTGCCGCCTTCGTCGTCCGCGACAAACTCCCCTGGGAAGTACAGAAGGCGACGGATTTCTTCTTCAACGGTGTCATGGCCCTGCCCTACCACATCTTCGTGGTCAGTGCCCGCGTGCCGCAGAACGAATACACCGCCAAGGTGCAGTACGCCGCCGCCTTCGTTTTCCTCTTCCTCGTCATGATCATCGCCCTGGCCTCGGTTGTCCTCCGTATCAAGGTCCGGGGCAAATACAAATGGTAGACCCCTCCTGTTCCTGTCCTTATCCTTATTCTTACCCATCTCACTGAACCATCACCATGTCCATGAACCGTATGAGCGATTACCCCGAACAGACCCGAGCCTCCTACGCCGGCACCCTCGGCGCCTATGAAACCGTGAACGGAGTCGAATCCGCCATCTCCGTCGAGTCTCTGGGCTTCAAATACGCCAATAAGGAAGCGCTCACCGACATCAGCCTGGAAATCCCCAAGGGCATGGTCACCGCCTTCATCGGTCCCTCTGGTTGCGGCAAATCCACCCTTTTGCGTTGTTTCAACCGTATGAACGACCTCATCGACGGCGCCCGCATCACGGCCGGCGCGATCAAGATTGCCGGTGTCGACATCAACTCCCCCGGAGTCGACGTCATAGAGTTGCGCAAACGCGTCGGCATGGTCTTCCAAAAATCCAATCCCTTCCCCAAGTCCATCTACGAGAACATCGTCTTTGGTCTCCGCCTGCAGGGCATCAAGGACCGGGGCATCCTCGACGAAGTGGTCGAACGCGCCCTCCGCGGGGCCGCACTTTGGGACGAGGTCAAGGACCGCCTCCAGGACAGCGCCCTCGGACTCTCCGGCGGCCAGATGCAACGTCTCTGCATCGCCCGTGCCATCGCCGTCGAGCCCGATATCATCCTCATGGACGAGCCCTGCTCCGCCCTAGATCCCATTGCCACCGCCAAGGTCGAGGATCTCATCGCCGAATTGAAGCGCGATTACACCATCGTCATCGTCACCCACAACATGCAGCAGGCCGGCCGTTGCTCCGATTACACCGCGTTCTTCTACCTCGGCAAGCTCATCGAGTTCGACCAGAAGGAGAAGATCTTCACCAACCCGGCCCACCAGCAGACCGAGGATTACATCACAGGCCGCTTCGGATGATCGCCCCCGAACAACCACAGCCGTCAGGCGAGCGCCCTGCGGCCATTAACGAACGACTGGAACACAACCGCGGCATCTTCCGCGGTCCCCTCCTCCGCATCAAGGACCATCTCCTGATGATGGCCAGCCTGACCGACCGAAATCTGAACATCGCGCTCCAGGCTTTCCTGACGCGCGACGATGGCAAGGCCGATTTGGTTGAATCCGAGGACGCGGTCATCGACCGCTTGGAAATAGAAATCGATGAATTGGTGGTGACCTATGTTTCCACCCACGGCCCCATGGCCACCACCTGCCGTCTGGCCATCATGTCGTCCAAGATGTGCGAGAGCTTGGAGAGTATCGCCGACCAGGCGGTGACCATCGCCCGCCGGGCCCGTCTGCTCAACGTCCTGCCCGAGCCTCCGGTCAACCTCGAGATCGCCAAACTGGCCAATCTGGTCCTGGCCATGATGCGGGAGGCGATTGTCGCCTTTGTCGACGTCGATCCCGACAGTGCCCGGGCCTTGGTCGGTCGGGACAAGGAAGTGGACGCCATCAATAAGGCCAACGAGGCGGCCCTCTACTCGGCCATGGTGGCCGACCCGGCCCACATTCCCGCCTGCCTCCACCTCATGTTTGTTTCGCGCAGCCTTGAGCGTGTGGGCGACTATGCCAAGAACCTGGCCCAGGATGTGGTCTACCTTTACACTGCGCAGGACATCCGCCACCGCGGCGCCTCGGGCCAGTCGAAAATCTGACCTCCCGCTTTCGCGTGCGGAATCAGTCGGAAGTCGCTCCATACCGCCGTCGGGCGGCCTTCCAACCTGCGGCATAGGCTGCAAAAACCCGCCGGATTTCATCCCGCACCCGGCGGAATTCTCCCAGAATTTCCTCCTCGCTCCCGGTCGCATGGGCGGGATCGTCGAATCCCCAGTGGTGCCGTTCGACTTGTCCGGGATAAATCGGGCAGGCTTGGTCGGCGTTTCCACAGACCGTGATCACGGTGTGGATCTCCCGGTCAAGAAAGTCGTTCATGTGCTTGGATGTGTGGGAGGAGAGATCAATCCCGATTTCCGAAAGAACTTGGATGGCCTTGGGATGGACATAGCCCGCTGGCTTGGAGCCGGCGCTGTGTACTTCCAAAAGATCTCCCGCCTCGTGGCGAAGAATGCCCTCGGCCATGTGGCTGCGGCAGGAATTTCCGGTGCAAAGGATGAGAACGCGATGGGGTTTCATGGAAAATAAACAGATTGCTTCAGGCTTCGAGTGCTGCGGTGAGTTTGCGGGCACGGCTGCGGGCCATCGAATCGATGCAGCAGAAGAAATCGCCCAGACAGGGACAGGTCAGACGGTAGAAACTATTCAGTCCGCGTTTGTCGCTCACGACCAAACCCGCGTCCTTCATCAACGCGAGGTGTTTTGATACAGTGGAAATATCCGAACCGACCAGACCTGTCAGTTCACAAACCGTCTTCTCCCCGCGCACCAGGGCGTCGGCGATGAGCATGCGCGAGGGGTGGGCCAGGGCCTTGACCACCGCCGCCCGCGCTCCGTTGAGATCATGCGACAATCTCGTTTTCCGGGCCGACTTGTTGCCTGCGGACTTCATTTGTATATTTGGCAAATTAACCAAATACAAGACGGTGTCAAGGAGTGGCGTTGTTTTTGGGGGGAGTTCGGTGAGGGGGTGGTGGACGACGCGGAAGTCCGGGCTCGAATACGATAGGAAAAAAATCAGTCCTGGGCGGTGGGAGGCCCCACGATTTCGCGGGCACGTTGGAGGGCGTCGTCGAAGGTGGCGCAGAAGTTTTCCCGGCCGATGACGGTGATGAAGCCGGCTTTGCGCAACAATTCGAGCGGTTGGCGGTGGATGCCACTGAGGATGACCGTGCCCCCGCGTTGCTTCAGGCGTTCGACGATGCTTTCCAGGGCGTTGAGTCCGGTGGCGTCCATGGCCGAGACCAGATGCAGCCGCAGCACCAGCACCCGGGGCCACTCGTCCACGCTGGCCAGGGCGTCTTCCATCTTCTCTGCCGCGCCAAAGAGGAAGGGGCCGAAAATGCGGTAAACCAGCACCCCGGGAGGGATCTCCTTGCCCTGGGCCATTTGCTCGGGACTTTCCAATTCATCATCGCCCGTCACGCGGCTGACCTCGGTCGTCTCCGACACCCGTTTGATGTAGAGGATGGCGGCCAGGACCATGCCGACCTCCACCGCCACCACCAGGTCGAAAACCACGGTCAAGCCGAAGGTGGTGAAGAGCACCAGGGCGTCGCTGGCCGGCATCTTCCTCACGCGGGTCAGTTCATGCCATTCCCCCATGCGCAGGGCCACGGTGACGAGCACGGCCGACATGGCGGCCATGGGGATGTAGGCGGCCCATTTGGAGGCCAGCAGGATGACGCCCAACAGGGTTAGGGCATGGACCATGCCCGCCAGAGGGGTCTTGCCGCCATTGTTGACGTTGGCCGAAGTGCGGGCGATGGCTCCGGTGGCCGGCAGACCGCCGAAGAACGGGCAGACAAGGTTGGCCAGACCCTGCGCGATCAACTCGGTGTTGCTGTCATGACGGTCGCCGGTGAGCCCATCGGCCACCACAGCGGACAGGAGGGATTCGATGGCCCCGAGGAGGGCGATGGCGGTGGCGGGACCGAGAAGGCTGCGTACCAGATCCCAGTGGAATTCCGGCAGGGCCGGAAAGGGCAGGCCCGAGGGGATGGCGTGCGGACCGAACTTGCTTCCGACCGTGGCCACGTCCCATCCCGTCAGGGAGACGAAGAGGGTGGCGGCGACCATGGCCACGATGGATCCCGGGACGCGGGGGAATTTGAGGCGGGGCCAGAGGAAGATCACGGCCGTGCAAGTCACGGCCAGCACGAGTGTGCGGGTGTCCAGCGAGGGCAGGTGTTGCCAGAACCAGGGGATCTTGGCTTCAAATTCGCGTGGGATGCCGCCCGCGGTGTCCAGGCCCGCGAAATCGGGCACCTGGGTCAGCATGATGGCCACGGCGATGCCGGTGGTGAATCCGCTGGTCACCGGCCAGGGGATGAATTTGATCAACGTGCCCATGCGGGCCAGACCCATGAGGATGAGGATGATCCCGGCCATCATCGTGGCCATCAAGAGCCCGGCGTAGCCGTGTTCCTGGACAATGAGGAGGATGATGGGCACGAATGCGGCCGTGGGGCCGCCAATTTGCACCCGGCTGCCTCCGAGGGCACTGATGAGCAGGCCCGCGATGATGGCGGTGAAGATGCCGAGGGCCGGGGCGGGCAGTGGGGTGGTGACGCCCGGGGGGATGCTGGCGATGCCGAGGGCGAGGGCCAGGGGCAGGGCGATCAGGCCGACCGTCATGCCGGCAAGGATTTCCTTCGATAGTGAAGGGCGCGGTCCGTTCTTCTGGAAAAGTTCCAAAAGCCGGGGGCGGAAAACAACCGGATGAGATAGTCGGGCCATGAAGGCGATGATAGAATGCCCCATCAGGACTTCCCCGCCAATACCATTCCGCCCCAAGCTTCCTGCTTATGGGGACATTCGCCACCCGAATAATCGCGGGAGGATTCAGCCCCAGCGGATGCGGTGATTGACGGGACCGGTTTGCGAGGCCGTGAGCGGGGGGAGTTCCACGGGGGGAGGGGCGGGTGACAATTCCAGCCAGTGGCCCGCCTGTTCGCGGAGTTCGTTCCATCGTGGGAGTTCCACAGGCGGGGCGGCGAGGATCTGGCGCAGGAGGCTGCGCCATTCGATCAGCAGACGGTCGATGTCACCCACCCCGGCGTGTTCCCCGGCGAGCTGGGCCTTGCGTTGCTGGCGGTTGAGGAGATCGCGCAGGATCTGGCAGGCCCCGAAGCCATAGGTGGGCGGGACACCACTCTCGAGGTAGCCGTCGATTTGCAGGTTGCCGTAGATTTTCTGACAGCTCCGGGCCAGGGGTCCGGCCCAGCGGGGTTCGGCTCCGGCGAAGCGGTCGCCGGCAAAGAGATTGATCAGATCGAGGATGGCCTCGGCGGGCTCGTAGTTGGGATCTTCGACAATGGCGGCCAGAGCCAGTCCCTCGGGGCCGAGGAAGGAGGAGACGATGGCCCCGCGCGGAGTCAGGCGGAGGGATTTGTTGAGCAAACCGGCACGGGTCCATTGCCAGAGGAGGGTGGGACCGGGTGGTAGTTGCAGGCACTGGGACCTTTGGGGACAGGTGCGGCAAGGCTTGAAGGGACGCTTGGAACGACGGACCAGACGGGCCCGAGCGGTGTCGGTGGCCAGGCGGCAGGGCAGTTGGGAGGGATCGTCGCCGAGGGTTTGTTCGCAGCCCAGTCGCAGCGGTTCACGGGCGAAAAAGCGACCGGCCCAGCGGAGGGATTCCTGGCGTGGGTCGTCGGCGGAACCGATCGAGCGGAGGAGGACGGCCCAGGGGAGGGCGGGGGCGCGTTTGAGGGGCATGGCCCGCCCCTGGCCGAGACGTGGGGCGTTGCGGGTGGCGATGAAGTAACCGATTTCGTCCTTTCCCCGGCGTCCGGCCCGGCCTGCCATTTGCAGGATGTCCTGGGGAGGAATGTCGCGGGGGACGCCGTCCTGATGGTAGGTCCCCTGGGTGATGAGGACGGACCGGAGGGAAAAGTTGATGCCGGAGCCGAGGCCGAGGGTGGAGACGACCGCGCGCAATTGTCCGGCTTTGGCCAGGGGTTCAACCAGTCCGGCGCGCTGGGTGTAGGTCATGCCGCTGTGGTGCCAGGCCACCCGCTGGGACAGCACCCGGGCCAGATCGGTGCCGGCGAGAGCGAGTTGATCCGGACTTAACTCCAAGGGTGTGCAGGGTGGGAGTTCGCGGGCCAGGCCGCGGGCGATTTTTTCAGCGTCTTTCCGGTGGGGGGCGAAGACGAGTACGGGACCGAGGTCGTCGCGCAGAGCGCCGGTGAGGCAGCGGGCCCAGAATCCCTCAATGCCACTGGGGACGCGCTTGGCCAGGGCGTCGCCGTCGACTTCCTCCAGCGGCACCGGGCGTTCGCGGTGGCTGACGGTCTCGGCCGCGCGGCCGAGGCGGCGCAGCCATGCAGTGACTTCGCCCGGATTGGCCACCGATCCGCTGAGCAGGAGCAGGCGGACGCGGGTGGGCAGGGCCATGAGGAGGCCCTCGTAGTGGTTGCCCCGCTCGGGATGGGCGAGCCATTGGTACTCATCCAGCACGAGGAGATCGGGGGGAGCATCGAGGGCCCGGCGTTGGACGGCCTCCAGGGTGCCGACGAGGACCGGGCTGTCGGGGTCGAGGGTCAGATCGCCGGTGGTGATCCCCACCCGCCACCCTTTGCGCTTCCACTCGGCGAATTTGTCATTGGCCAGGGCACGGGTGGGTGCGGTGTAGATGACCTGGCGGGAATAGGTTCCGGAATCGACGAGTTTCTCGACCACAAAGGTCTTCCCGGCCCCGGTTGGGGCGTCGAGGACGACATCGCGCCCGGAACGGGCGTGTTGGATGGCCTCGGCCTGCCAGGTATCGGGCAGGACGAGGCGGTTGAGAATCTCGAACACCCTGCTGGAATACGGCTATTTGGGCGGGAGTCCAATGCGGAAAGGTGGAAACCGAGGCGCGGACTTTTTTTAATCCCACTCCATTGATTGAAGGGAGGTGGGTTCAGGCGGCCAGGGCTTGTTCCACCGCCAGCCGCAGTTCTTCCGGTTGGAAAGGCTTGGGCAGGGTCTTCTGGGCCCCGAGTCCGTCGGCAATCTCCAGCATGGCGGCACCGGACATGCCCAATCCGCCGCCGGAGATGGCGATGATTTTGATGTCGGGTTGGAGGGACTTGATCTGCTCGATGGCCTCAATGCCGTCCATTTCGGGCATGAACATGTCGGTGATCATGAGATCGAAGGGGGCGGACTGGCGCACAACTTGCACCGCTTCGAGCCCGTTGGAAGCGGTCGATAAGTTGTGGTTCAGGTCTGATAGAAGCATGACGAGTTGCTCGCGCATCGAGTCACTGTCTTCAATGATCAATATTCGGCTCATGAATGCGCTTGTTGTAGGCTAATCGGCGGGCAATGCAACTGTTCAGGCGGCAACGAGGCTGCCTTTTTTGATGTCGATTTCCGAGGTGACCTGGAGGAGGGAGGAGATGCCGTGGGCTTGGATGGTGCGACGCTGGGGTTCGGAGCCGTAATCGAAGCTGAAGTAACCACGATTGCACTGCAACAGGCTCTTGAGGGCCTCGTGTCCCTGGTCCGGACCGGAGGCGGCGTGGATGATGCTGCCGTCGTCGAGGTAGGCTGAGCCGACGAAGGTGCGGTCGGTGCGGGAGATTTTGAGCTCACCGGTTTTGTGGGACTGGATGAGCATCTGGAGGATGTCCATGACGCTGAGCTCGCCCAAGACACCGCTGAAGGGGCCGGAACCCTGGGGAACTTCGGAGCCGGGGAGGATGGAGGTGCCGGACTGTTCGAGCTGGGCGGTATACCGGCTGATGGCATCAAGCTTGGTCAGAAGGTTGGAAAGGCCGGATTCCCGGAAGATCAGCTCCTTCATCACCTGTTCAGCAAGGACGCCCTTGCCGACGAGGCGCTGGCGGACCATTTCCATGAAGGCGGCCCGTTCCTCGCGCTGGCGGAGGGTCTGGCTGATGGCGGAATCCAGGGCGTTCATGAGGGCGGATTTACGCACGGGTTTTTCCAGGAAATCGACCACCCCGGAGCGGAGCGAAAGCTTGACCACTTCCTTGTTGTCCTGGGCCGTGAGCATGATGACCTGGAGCGAGCGGTCGCGCTGCTTGATCCAACGGACCAATTCCACGCCCGTGCCACCGGGCATTTCGAAGTCGGTGATGACGGCGTCGAATTTGTCCAAACCGCGCTCTTCGAGGATCTGGCAGGCGGGACCGAAGTCGTCGGCGGTCACAGCCTCGATTTTATGCTGTCGGATCAATTCCGAGATCATCTCCGACATGATGACATCATCGTCGATGACGAGTACGCAGGGTGAGGCAGTGACGCCTGGGGTGCGTAGGACGGGCAGGCGGCTGACCGGGAGCCAGTCGGCCATGCCGGGGGACCAGAAAAAGGCGTGATTGGGCAGCTTGCCGGAACGGGCCAGGGCCCACAGGTCGGCGTAAGGCATGGGGCCATTTTGTTGGCGTCCGTCGAAGAGGTAGACCGTGGAATCGGCATTTAGATCGGGGATAGTGCTCATGATGGGGTTTCTCCGGGTTGATAGGCTACCGACTGGAGGTATTTGGTTTTGACGTTCTGGAAGGTTTCCTCGGCCTGGCCCATCAGGGGCCAGATGGCCTGGATGTCGTGGTCACGGGACAGTTTTTCGATTTGGCGTGTGATTTCGTAAAGTCGGTGGGCGCGGAAGTTGCCCGCCGTTCCTTTGATCGTGTGGGCGATGCGCTGGACCACGATCATGTCTTCGCGCTGGAGAGATTCACGCAGTTCGGCCAGACGTGAGCTGGTTTCGTTGAGGAACAGGCTCATCAGGCGCGCGGGGAAATAAGGGGCGTCATCATCCTCCTCTTCCACCGGGTCCGAAGGGGCCCCGGCCGTCACTACATTGGGTGTGGAATCCATGGGTGGAGCTGCCACGGCGAGGCTGGGCACGGACCGGGTGAATGCGGATTCGAGCGAATCAACCGGATTGGGAGCCGGGGTCATGGGTTGAGCGGTGGTCGCGCTTCCGGCCCGCTGGGTTTTGTTCCTGGCCACCCTGAACAGGGACTGTAAAAGTTCGCCCTCGTCGATCGGCTTGCCGACGTAGTCGTTCATGCCGGCGCGTATGCAGATCTCCCGGTCGCCAGGCATGGCGTTGGCCGTCATGGCCACGATGGGCACATCATGGTCGAGGACCCTGCTGGAGGGATCGCGGATGACTTTGGTAGCTTCGTAACCATCCATTTCCGGCATCTGGCAGTCCATGAGGATACCGTCGAAGGTGCGGTCCTGAAGCATGGTGACGGCGACGCGTCCGTTTTCCGCGGTCTCGACGGTGTGGCCCCAACTGCTGAGCAGGATGATGGCGACTTCGCGGTTGACCTCGCTGTCCTCGACCAAAAGGAGGTTGAGGGGGGGGCAGGCGCGTTCTTGTTGGGTGGTGGCGAGGGCCGGTGGGGCCGGCACGGCGGCCGGGGAGATTTCCCGGGTTCGGGGCTCCGGAGCGGGGATGGGAGTCGGGGTGGAAAGCACTACGGGAACCGACTTGGGCACTTGCGATTCCACTGCGGAGACGATGTGTCGGTTTTCCGGTTGCGAGCGGAGGCTTTCCGCCAGCTTGTCATAAAGTTCGGAGGGCTTGAGGGGTTTGGGCAGGGTGCCCGCCACACCCGCCTGGGCCAAGGTGTCGGCGGACAATTCGTTTTCGAAGGAGGTCAGGAGAATGAAACGGGAACGGGCCAGGCGGGGATCCGCTTGGAAATGGCGGGCCAGTTCCAGGCCGTTCATCGGTTCGAGATGGTAATCCACGATGACTGCGTCGAAGAGGGTGCCGCGGTCGGCCTGGGATCGGGCAATGTCCAAGGCATGGGCGGAATCGTGGGTGATGCGGGAAACGACCTTCCATCGGCCCATGTGTTGCTCGAGGTAGGAACCAAACGTGGTGCTGGAGTCAACGATCAGCATGCGAAGTCCCCAGAGGTCTTCTTCGCGGCGGGCGGCCAAATGGTCGGTGTCGGCCTGTTTGGGCAGATCGATGAGGAACCAGAAAGTGGATCCCTTGCCCAGTTCGCTCTCGCAGCCGATAGATCCGCCGAGCATTTCCACGATGCGTTTGCAGATGGCCAGTCCGAGTCCGGTGCCGCCGAATTTGCGGTTGGTGGCACGGTCGCCCTGTTCGAACGGGCGGAAGAGGCGCTCGCGGACTTCGGGGGTGACGCCGATGCCGGTGTCTTTGACCGAGACCCGCAGGGTGACGTGGGTGGGTGATTCTTTTTCCTGGTCGATGCGGACGACGACTTCGCCGTTCTCGGTGAATTTGACCGCATTGGAGGCAAGATTGAGGATGACCTGGCGGAGGCGGCTGGAATCCGAGACGATGCGGGTTTTGGCTTGGAGGTCGATCCAGCTGAAGATCTGGATTTTTTTCTCGCGGGCGCGTTCGGATAGCAACTGGACACATTCCTCGACGACATCGGAAAGGTCGAAGTTGATCTGCTCAAAGGTCATCTTCCCAGCCTCGATCTTGGAGAAGTCGAGGATGTCATTGAGGATGGTGAGGAGGGCGTTGGCGGAATTGAGAACGGTGGTGGCGTAGCGCCGCTGTTGCGGGACCAGTTCGGTCCGCATGAGGATCTTGATCATCCCGAGAATTCCGTTGAGCGGGGTGCGGATCTCATGGCTCATGTTGGCCAGGAAGGTGGATTTCATTTCAGCCGCCTGCATGGCGGTGTCACGGGCGCGTTCGAGCTCGATGTTGTTGTCGCTGAGCTTGAGGGTCAGGGATTCGAGGTCATCGACCTGTTGCTGGCTGATGCGGTGTTGGAGCAGCATCATGGTCTGGGTGCGGATGAGGCCCAGATACTTGCCGCGTTCATCGGTCAGGATGACATCGTCGAAAAAACCCTCGGTCCGGGACATGACTCGAAAGAGGACGTCGCGCACGGGGGTGCCGCGTTGGATGGTGAGGAATGTGGGTTCAAGGTGTCGTTCGAGGCTGGTCTTGGAATAGACGTGGTAGCCGAGGCCGCGGCTGACGGTGAGTTTGCGCGAGATGCTCAATTCCGAGCAGAGGCCGACGATGCGGTCGCGGTCGAGCACCGCGGCGTATTTTTCCGTCGGATGTTCGCGGTAGAACTGTTGGACTTGGTCCAGGGTGATGTTGAAAGGGAGGGTGGCGGTGGAATCAACGAGGTTGGCCCAGTCGACCTTGATTCCGGGAGAGTAGCGGTCACGCACGGGAGTGGATACCTTCCCGGTCTGGTGGGTGAGGGCATCGCGCAGGACGGTATCAGATTGGCCGTGATCCCCGGAAAGAGGAACCGTCAGGGCCACGGGCAGACTGGGGGTCTGGAAAGAGGCCGTCCGGTGCGTGGGGCTTGGACTGGTTTGGGTGGTGGACATGCGCAACCGGTCCACGAGGGACCGGAAACAAGCAATGCACCCCGATTGTGGCGAAGATGTGTTTAAATTGTGACGGTTCGGGGAGGGACCTTGAAAATCAACCCACCGAGAAAAAATCAACCCAAGGTGCGCAGTTGGGCGGTCCAGAACCTTTTCTGATTGACGAGCATTTCCGTGACGATGACGACTTTGGCATCGGGGGGCATGAATTGGTGGCCGCGGATGTGTTCTTCGGCGAGTTCGATGGTGGCCAGGGGGGATTCGTCGAAGGCCAGGGTATGGGCGTAGATGCCGTGGAGGAGGCAGAGACGGCGGGAAAGCCGTCGGTCCGGGGTGAAGGCCATGATGGGACAGACCGGGCGCAGACCGGCGACTATGCGGGCGATGCGTCCGGTGCGGGTGAAGACAAAGAGGGCATCAGCCCCCACTTGGTTGGCCAAGTGGACCGCCGAGGCGGATACCTGGTCGCGGGGAGCCTCGACCTGGATCTCCTGATGGAAGTTGATGCCACCACTGCGTTCGATCCGCTGGGCCACACGGTCCAGCACCTCGACGCAGCGCAGGGGATACTTGCCCACGGTGGTTTCCCCGGAGAGCATGATGGCGTCGGCCTGCTCGAAGACGGCGTTGGCGACGTCGGTGATCTCGGCCCGGGTGGGAACCGGGCTGGAGATCATGCTTTCCAGCATGTGGGTGGCGACAACAACCGGTTTGACCTTGCGGATGCAGTGTTTGACGATGCGGCGCTGGACGATGGGCAGTTCCTCGTAGGGCCATTCGATGCCCAGATCCCCTCGGGCCACCATGATGGCGTCGGCGGCATCCACGATTTCGCCGATGTTCTTGACCGCGGACTGGTCTTCGATTTTGGCCATGACCGCGATGTCACCGCCTCCGTCCGCTGCCAGGACTTCGCGCAGCTTGGTGATGTCCGCGCCCTCGCGCACGAAGGACAGGGCGACCCAATCCACCTGGCATTCGATGCCGACCTTGAGGTCGGCGAGGTCTTTTTCCGTGAGGCAGGGGAGGTTGACCCGAACTCCGGGAAGGTTGATGTGGCGCCGGCTGCCGAGGGTGCCGGGGGTGAGGACTTCGCAGACGAGGGCGTTGTCCTTCTTTTCCCGCACGATCATGTGGATGACACCATTGTCGACCAGGACGATGTCGCCGACTTTGATGTCGTTGACCAGATCGTCGTAATTGGTGTCGACGGAGAAAACCTCCTCGGACTGGGTCCCGCGGACGGTGAAGGTGAATTTGTCACCGACCTTGAGGTCGAGTTTGGTCGGCAAGTCGCCGGTGCGGATGGCGGGCCCTTGGGTGTCCATGAGGATGGCCGTGTTGCGCCGGAGGGAGGTGGCGGCTTCCCGGATGACCGGGACGATGGTGCGGACCCAGGCGTGGGTGGCATGGGACATGTTGAGGCGGAAAATGTTGACACCGAGTCGGATCATTTCGCGGATGGTTTCCGGGTTCTCCGTGGCCGGCCCGAGGGTGGCGATGATTTTTGTGCGCCGCATGGTACCTGATTGGCAGAATGCGGGGTTCCCGGCAATGAATAAGACGGCGGGGTTGCACCTATCAACGAAAAAGCTGTTGTTTCCGCGGCGGGAGGATAATCGGGAGAAATGGCAGGAAAACTCTACGTGGTTGGGACGCCGATCGGAAATTTGGAGGACATCACGGTCCGGGCCCTGCGGGTGTTGAAGGAGGTGGACCTGGTCGCCGCGGAAGACACCCGGCACACGGGCTTGCTCTTGCACCATTTTGGCATCTCGGTGCCGCAGCAGAGTTACCACAAATTCAACGAGAGCCAGAGACAGGCGGAGTTTTTGCAACGCCTCCAGGATGGAGGCAAGATCGCGCTGGTCAGCGATGCGGGCATGCCCGGGGTGTCCGACCCGGGGGAGCGTTTGATCCGGTCCTGCGTGCGCGCGGGGGTGGATATCGAGGTGGTGCCGGGTCCGTCGGCGGTGCTGCACGCCCTCGTTGCTTCGGGCATGAAAATCACCCCGTTTTATTTCGGGGGGTTTTTACCGGTCAAGGGCGGGGCCCGGAGGACGGAATTGGCGGCCGCGGGGGCGCGAGACAGCACCAGTGTTTATTTTGAGTCGCCCTACCGCCTTTTGCGAACGCTGGAGGATTGTGTCCTGGTCTTGCCGGAGCGGACGGTGTGCGTGGCCCGGGAGTTGACCAAAAAATTCGAGGAAATCCGGAGGGGACCCGCTTCCGAGTTGCTGGCCCATTTCCTGAAGGGCAAGGTCCGTGGGGAAATCACCTTCGTGGTGGCTGGAAGCGCGGGCGAGGGTGGTCATTGACAGAGGGGGGGCGGGAGAGCTATTACGCTCGGATGCGCAGCGTTTTCCTGATACTGGCCCTGTTACTCACCGTGCCCATGTGCCGGGCGGAGGAAGCCAAGCTTCCGGAGTCATCCGGGGCCGCCTTCAATGCGGAAGGCGAGGGCCAGCAAAAACCGGCTGCCAGCGCCGCCGAACAACCGGTGGAGGTGGAGAAATCAGCCGCAGGCAACCAGCCTTGGGAACTGGCTGTGGAACCGGACAAGGTCGTCTCGATCCGCAAAATTTACGATTTCCTCAACGATCCCGAAAAAACCTCGGCCGGCAAAAGCCGCTCCCTGGCCTACGAATTCAAGTACTTCGACCACGGCGCCATCACTGAGTCGCAGAGGATGGGCCGTCGGGGACAGTATTTCGTTGTGTCTTGGGCCAACCACGGTGCGGTGGCGGATTTTGTCCTGCGTCTGGATTACCGCCAGTCGGCGACCCGTGATCAAGTGCGCACCTTGGAGATTCCGTTCCCCAAAGCCCGGGGATCGTTCAAGGGTACCTTTTCAGTCACGGGGAAGGAATATCGTGAATATGGCGATGTCCACTCCTGGCGGATTTCTGTGGTCCGTGATGGCAAGATCGTGGCGCAGGAACGTTCATTTGTTTGGTGATCCCGGCCAGCGGCCACCCCACCCCTGATTCCAGTCCATGACGACCTCCGGAGTTTTTGAAATCATCCAGTTGGGCGGCCCGATCATGTGGGCGCTCTTTGCTTGCAGCGTTGTCGGTCTGGGGGTGTTCGTGGAGCGCTTGATCCACTTCCACCGTTGTTCGATGCCGGTGGAGCCCTTTCTCAAAGGCATCGCGAACCTGGTCCGGCAGGGCAAACACGAGGAGGCTTTGGAGCGTTGCGACGAGGCCTACGGTCCTGCGGTGCGGGTTGTGCAGGCGGCGTTGATGAAACGGAACCTGGGCAAAGACGACCTGAAAGAATTGACCCGGGAAGTGGCCCAACTCCAGGTTCCCGCACTGGAAGCCCACCTGCCCCTCCTGGGGATGGTCGCCCAGATTTCCCCCCTGTTGGGACTGCTGGGAACGGTGGTCGGCATGATTTCCACCTTCATGAACATGAACCATTCCATGGGTGCGGCACCGATCAGCGATCTGGCCGGGGGCATCTGGGAAGCGCTGATCACGACTGCCGGCGGACTTTGCGTGGCCATCCCCGCCTATGTGGCCCACCATTACCTCATCAGCCGCCTCAACACTCTTATCACCGATATGGAACGCAGCGGGATCGAGATTGTCCAGTTGCTCAAGCTTTCATCCGGTCCCGCCGCCGCCTCTGAACCCGTTGTTGCGGCCAAGCTCCCGGCCGCACAGCCGTGAAACTGCGACGTTCTGTCCATGCTTTCCAGGGTCCACTGGACATGACCCCGTTGATCGACGTGGTTCTCCTGCTGCTGATTTTTTTCATCCTCAGTTCCAGCTTTGTCCTCCAGCCCGGTATCAAGGTTTCGCCCCCCCGGGGCGTTTCCAACAGCGGGGTGCGGGACATCCAATTCATCGTCAACATCTCGGCCCAGAATCCCCCGATGATTTTTCTCAACGACAAGGTCACCGATCTGGCCCAACTGGAAAACGAATTCCGCCGCATCGCCCGTTCCAAGCCGGATGCGACGGTGGTGCTGCGGGCCGATGCCGCGGTGACCCACGGTTTGGTCACCGAGGTCATGAGCATGGCCTTGTCAGCCGGCGTGGCCGTGGTGGTGGCCACCAAGCCGGGGGGATGAACCCATGACACCCCATGAAATCTGGGAACAAATCATGCCGCCCCAGCGTCGCTGGCTCGGTCTGATCATTTTTGCTTCCCTCCTTGTCCACATGGCGGGTTTCCTGGTCTTCCGCATCGACCCGGTCAAGACCCGGGCCTACGCCGATCGTCCGCGGCAATTCAAATTCATCGACCCCCGTCTGCAGTCCGAGGGGGCCATGGGAGATAACTGGACGCAGTGGCTGGATTGGCGTGATCCAACCTCCATCGCCCTGCCTTGGACACCCCTACAGGAACCCTCCATGGCCGAGGTGGAACTTCCGGCCGTCGGGACGGAAAACGCCATGGCACCGCCCCCCAAGCCTTTTGCGCTCCCGCGCGACCTTCCGGCCACCTTGTCCCAACAGGCCGACCGTTTGATCACAGGAACGCCCCCCAATCCGATGCCCATCCGGGTGGAATCCCCACCCCCCTTGAGCGGGACAACCTTCCGCACCGAGGGCAAGCTGGCCGAGCGCAAGCTTCTCAGCCGCCCGGGTCTGCCGCAACCCCGCACCGACCTCTCCCTGAAAATCACCGTTCTCGGAATCGGTGTCGACCGCAGCGGGGCGGTCATCTCCGCGGTGGTGGAGGAATCCTGCGGTGACGGCACAGTCGACCAGTCGGCGGTGCAGGCCGTGCAGGGATGGATGTTCAATCCACGCAGTGGCGGGGCCGAGTCCGACTGGGGACGGGTTTCCATCTTCTGGGATCTCAACGAAAAACTCGCGCCCGCCACGCCCAAACAGCCATGACCCTCAGCCTCCCGGATTTCTTTGTTGTCTATGTCTTGGTTTTCCTTGCGGCCATTCTGGGTGCATGGTTAATTGTCCTATGGAACGCCCAGCGTCAGTTCCGGCGCGACCGGCCCACCTTTCCCTGCCGAATCTGCGCGCAACCGGTGCCGTTCGAAGGCCAGATGCGCCACACCCGCTGCCCTTCCTGTGGGGTGCGTAACACGATCCCCGAATCTTTTCTCCCCTGAACAACATCATGCAACCCAACGACCGCATCCTCATCCTCGACTTCGGCTCCCAATACACCCAGGTCATCGCCCGCCGCATCCGCGAATGCCAGGTTTATTCCGAAATCCTACCCTATCACACCCCGGCGGAAAAAATCCGTGCCCTTCAACCCAAGGGCATCATCCTCTCCGGCGGTCCGGCCAGTGTCTACGCCCGCAAGGCCCCCCAGCCCGACAAAAAAATCTTCACCCTGGGCCTCCCCACCCTCGGCATCTGCTATGGCATGCAGCTGCTGGCCCACCACCTCGGCGGCAAGGTCCAGCGCAGCGAACACCGCGAATACGGTCGCGGCGTCCTCGACCTCAAGACCGACTGCGATCTCTTCAAGGGCCTGCCCCGCAAGCTCGACATTTGGAACAGCCACGGCGACAAAGTCACCCAGCTCCCCTTGGGTTTCAAGACCGTTGCCGCCACCGACAACTCCCCCTATGCCGTGGTCCAGAACGGCAACGTCTACGGTATGCAGTTCCACCCGGAGGTCGCCCACACCCCGCGCGGCCGTGACATCCTGAAAAATTTCGTCTTTCAGGTCTGCGGCTGCCAGCCCTCCTGGACGATGGAGTCGTTCATCGACAAAAGCGTCGCCGACATCCGAGAACAGGTCGGTGGCGAGCGCGTCATCCTCGGCCTCAGTGGCGGGGTTGATTCCAGCGTGGCCGCCGCCCTCATCCACCGTGCCATCGGCAAACAACTCGTCTGCATCCTCGTGGACAACGGCCTCATGCGCGCGAAGGAAGTCGAGAGCGTCAAGCGCATCTTCGCCAACGGCCTCGGACTCAAACTCAAGGTCGTCGACGCCTCGGCCCGGTTTCTCACCAAGTTGAAAGGGGTGTCCGACCCCGAGAAAAAGCGCAAGATCATCGGCGGGGAATTCATCCGCGTTTTCGAGGCCGCCACCAAGTCCGTCGGCAAGGCCAAGTTCCTCGGCCAGGGCACCCTCTATCCCGACATCATCGAGAGCGTGGCCATCGACGGCAATCCCGCCGCCCTCATCAAGTCGCACCACAATGTCGGCGGCCTGCCCAAGAACATGAAGTTCAAATTGGTCGAGCCCCTGAAAGAACTTTTCAAGGACGAGGTCCGTGCCGTCGGCGAGGCACTGGGACTGCCCCGCGAGATGGTCTGGCGCCAGCCTTTCCCCGGCCCCGGTCTGGCCGTGCGCTGCCTTGGACCGATCGACAAGGAAAAGCTCGAAATCCTGCGCAACGCCGATGCCGTGGTGGTCGACGAAATGAAACAATCCGGTTGGTATTACAAGGTCTGGCAGTCCTTCGCCGTCCTCCTGCCCGTGCGCAGCGTCGGGGTGATGGGCGACGAACGGACCTACGACTGGACCATCGCGCTGCGCATTGTCGAAAGCCAGGACGCCATGACCGCCGACTGGGCCAAGATGCCTTACGAGGTGTTGGGGAGAATTTCCACCCGCATCATCAACGAGGTCAAGGGCGTCAACCGTGTCTGCTACGACATCTCCTCCAAACCGCCGGCGACGATTGAGTGGGAATAGGATTGAACAGAAGATAGCGAAGGTATCAGGGCAAGACAGCTTTGGGGTTCTTGACTGATTGCCTATGCAGGGGAATACGGAAGGTGTTTCTTGGGAAAAGGGAATCAGGCCGGGTATTTAGAGCATTTCCGGATCATATAGACACATAATGTGCATGAGTGAAGTAGTTGATACATTCTTGTGGAGTGAACAGTGACAAGCAGTCTGCGACCGCCCGCATGAGTTCTTCGTAGGTTCTTGCACAAGCCCGGCGTAAGA
>JANRJG010000025.1 GCA_033875315.1 Candidatus Methylacidiphilales bacterium | reverse complement strand
GGGCAGGTGCCGCCATCACCCTCCGGGCTGGGGCCAAAAAGCCGCCCCGCTTCGTTGCTCGTCGGTCACGGGTATATTTCATACCTGCTCCCTTCTCGCGCCTCGCCGGACGGCTTATTGACCCCCCGCGTAAGGTCGCGTTCCGCTCCCACGCGGTCACGCGACAGCGCGGGTCACGCGGGTTATCCGGATAGGCTCCAAGGCGGCTCAGCTGGAGCTTCGCCCACCCATAAAGCATTTTCCTTTTAATCAGCCACTCGTTCCCAAGCTCTTTCTCATACTCGTGCTCTCTGAATGGGAGAGAACGAGCACGAGATCGAGTAAGAGAACGGGCGGCTGATCACACAGAGGTTGCTCTAGGATCGAGTTTTGACGCCCGCCCCATTAAGGATGGGGATGAGGCTGAGGATGGACCGTTCAGGTTCCGGAGGGCGGGGACGGGGGGGCGGTGGTGAAGGCGATGTTCCACACCCGGGCCGCCTTGCAGGCGTCGATCACGTCGATGACCTTTTGATAGGGCACATCGGCGTCGGCACGGAGGATGACCGCCTGGTCGGGGAAATCTTTGGTCACCTTGGCCAGGATGGACTCCAATTCAGCGCGTGAAAGGGTGCGGCGGTTGACGATGATGTCCCCCTGGCGGTTGACATTGACCAGGATCTCCCCGGGCATGCGGGTGGAGGTTTCGGCCTGCTGGGCCGAGGGAAGGCTCACGGCCAGTTCGGCCTCGTAGCGGGAGATGTTCCAGGTCAGGAGGAAGAAGACGAGGAGGAAGAGGATGACGTCGATGAAGGGCGCCAATTGGAGCGTCATCGGCTCGTGGGCGATTTTGTGGGCCAATTTCATTGCCGTTGGGCGGTGGGGGCTGATTAAGACCGATGAGTGAGGACTGGGAAATCAGGAAGACTTGCCGCGGGCCAGGCAGTCGTTGGTACGGATCAGGAGGACGGTGAGGGTGGATTCCAAGTGGCCGACGGTGTCCTGGACGCGGGGACGGAAGAAGGCGTAGAAGGCCATGGCGGTCAGCCCGATGCCCAGGCCGATGGCGGTGGCGGCCAGGGCCTGGGAAACCCCGCCGGCCAGAACCATGGTACGCATGGGGGTGGCATCACTGGCCAGGGTGCCGAACGAACGGAGGATGCCGACGACCGTGCCCATGAGTCCGACCATGGGAGCCATGACGCCCAGGTCCATCAGGATCATGGTGGGCATGTTGAGCCGGGAGACGGCGCGCCCGCCTTCGACTTCGGCGATTTCTTTCAGTGATTCCAGGTGGATCGAAGGGTTGGCTTTGGCAAAGAGGATGACCTTGCCGAGGATGCGGGGGATGATCTGGTTGTTTTTTTCACAAAGGTCGGCCAGCTCTTCCAGCCTGCGGTTTTTTAACAAGGTGTCGGATTCCGTGAGGAAATCGGCGGAGACGAGGTTGGAGCGTCTGAGCCAGAAGAAGTTGAAGACGATGAGGGCCACCACGGCCACGGAGAGAAGTCCGAGGGGAATGAGGACCCATTCCAGGGAGGACACCAATTGCCAGAGGGTCAGCTCTGGAGAGGCAGGGGTTGGTGTTGAAGTTGTCGTGCCCTGTGCTTGGGCGACGGAGAAGAAGAGGGGCAAGGAGAGGACCGTAAGGAGCAGGGCGGGCGCCAAGGCCCGGGATCGGGGTTGCATCCTTTGTTACTAGCCGTTCCTACCGGGGCGGGCAATGCGATTCGCAGTCGCCGGGATGGCTCTGCACTTGATTCAACCACTGAGGACACAGTGAACACAGAGGTAAGAGGTTATTGGGGTGAGGTTTTTCCGATCACCATTCGGTGAAGCTGAGTCCAACCCCGATCCTGATCCGGGTTGGGAACGTTCATAATCTCTTAATATCCAATGGTTTTTACTCTGTGCTCCCGCCACTGCGGGCCTTTGGCTCTGTGCCCTCTGTGGTGGAACTGCATTCATCCTTTTAAGGATTCTGATTGGACGGTTGATCGGATTGCGCGATCTTGTCCATGCGTGACCTACTTCGGCTTCCACCTCCGCTTCAACCTTCCCGTTCTCATTTTGGCCGGCTGGGGGGCGGGGTGCGGCTTGATTGCACCTGGCAGTTGGGAAATGGTGCTGGGGATTCTGGCCATCGTCATGGTCTTCACCTCGCCCTGGGACAACTGGGCGGCCTATTGCGGCATCTGGGGATTCCCCGAGGGGCGGTATTGGAAACGCATCGGTTGGTTGCCGTTCGAGGAATATCTTTTCTTTGTCGTCCAAGCGCTGCAGGCGATGTTGTTGACGCGATGGGCCCTGGATCTTTGGGGGCCGTTCACGACGCCTGCCCATCCCTTGGGTTGGGTGGGGCAGGGGTGGGTTTGTGCCGGGATTTTGGCGGCTTGGGCGGTGGTGGGTTTGTGCTTCCGCGGGCGGTTTGGGCGTGCGTCGCGCGGGCATTACGCCTGGCACCTGTTTTTTTGGTTCATTCCCGTGATCCTGATCCAGTGGGTGGTGGGGGGGCCGGTGCTGGCGGCGCGGTGGCCGGTGCTGGCGGCCGTCACCCTCGTTCTGGGGACCTACCTTTCTTTGGCCGATCTGGTGGCGATCCGGCACGGGGTCTGGCATTTCGATGAAAAGCAGACCACGGGGTGGAAGATCGGTCCGAAAATGCCCTGGGAGGAGGCGGCCTTCTTCTACCTGACCAGCGCGCTGGTGGCGCAGAGTTATTTGATTCTGCTGCCCGAAGCACTGCGTTGAGCCGGAACAATTCAGTTCACCACGGAGGACGTCCCGTGACCGCGTTGGTCACGCCGAACGGGACCTCACGCGGCGAAGAACGCGAAGCAGAAACACATGATTGGGAATACATGATGAAGTCATCCTGCTGCATGACATTTGGATTCAGGTTGACCGATCGGTGAATGGGGTTTTTGCCAGCCAAAATCCGTATCATACCAAATGGAATTGAGTGGGCGAAAAAGTGCCTTACGGGGGAGCCAGGAGCCTCGCCCTCCCGTTTATTCTGTCACTCAATCATTTTAATTTGATATGACTTCGCGGCCTCCGCGTTCTTTGCGGGGGACATCCACCCGAGGGTTACAGGAAGCGGCCTTGCCACAGATCGGGTCCTCTTGTTGAATGCTCCTGCATGCCTGCCCGACCCATGCCCGAAGAGGATTTGGACGATGTTTTTGGACGCGTGGGCGGGCTTTGGGAGCGACTGCGCGGAAGCCGGGTGCTTCTGACGGGCGGTAGTGGATTTTTTGGAGGGTGGATGCTGCAAACCCTCCTGAACGCGGACACGCGATTGGATTTGGGTGTGCGGGTGGTTGCCCCCACGCGCGACCGGAATCGTTTCGGCGGCGTTTGGCCGGCCTTGTTGACCGATCCGCGGGTTGAGGTCGTAGAATCGGACGCCGTTCTGCTTGCCATGCCTGACGGACCGGTGGATTACGTCATCCACTGCCTGGTGCCCGATGCCCGGATGTCGCCCGCAAACATGGACGTTTTTTTTCAAGCGGCCACCCGGCGTCTGGTCGACATCGCGGTGGCCAAGAAATCGACCGGCTTTTTGTTGTGCAGCACGGGCGCCGTCTATCAATCCAAAACACCACCCGAGGCCTTTGCCGAAGGGGATCCGCTGGTGCCCTACGAGGGCGAACCCGGCTACAGTCAAGTCCGGAGGAGGGTGGAGGACCAATGCGGAGCCCTGTTGCCCGCCGGGGGCGTTCCGCTGAAGATCGCCCGCGGGTTCAGTTTTGTCGGGCCCGGACTGCCGGAGAAGGCGAATTTCGCCGTGGCGGATTTCATCCGTGATGGCCTCGCTGGTGGGCCGATCGTGGTCAAGAGTGATGGTTCGGCGGTCCGTTCCTACCTTTACGCATCCGATATGGCGGTGGGATTGTGGACGATTTTTTTGGCCCGGGCCGAGGAAGGGATCTTCAATCTGGGAAGCGCGCAGGCCCTTGCCTTGCGGGATCTGGCCCACATGATCGGCTCCATGCTGGGTGCGGGGGTTTCGATACAAAACAAGGTAGTTCCGGGAGCGGCGGTATCTTATTATGTCCCGCGCACGACAAGGGCGGAGCGGGTCTTGGGATTTAGTCCGGCAATCGAACTGCCGCGTGCCTTGGAGAAAAGCATTAGAGCATTTTGCATTTAATTAGCTTCGTAAAAGCTGTACAGTGTTGGTGGTATCCCGTAGAAGATTGGGATGAAATCCTACAGTGCTGATTTGCGGGCCAAGATTATCAAGCGTCGTTCCAAGGGGGCGAGTGCGGC